>JBBQCR010000333.1:0-4267 GCA_038318935.1 Phycisphaerales bacterium | reverse complement strand
ACCCCGACAAGCTCGCGGACCAGATCTCTGACGCGATCCTTGACGCGATGCTCACGGTCGATCCGCGGTCACGTGTGGCCTGCGAGACGCTCGTGACCACGGGACTTGCGGTCGTCGCGGGCGAAGTCACGTGCAACGGCTACGTGGACATTCCCGCGACCGTGCGAGCCACCGTACTGGCCGCCGGCTACGACGATGCGACCAAGGGCTTTGACGGGAAGTCGTGCGGCGTCAGCGTCTGCATCGGACGCCAGAGTCCCGACATCGCTCGCGGCGTGAACGAGGATTCCGAAGGCAAGAAGAAGGAGCAGGGCGCCGGCGACCAAGGCATGATGTTCGGCTTCGCGTGCCGCGAGACGAAGTCGCTCATGCCGCTGCCGATCGATCTCGCCCACAAGCTGGTGAAGAAGCAAGCCGAAGTGCGTACGAAGAACATCATCAAGGGTCTGCGTCCTGATGCGAAGAGTCAGGTGACCGTCGAGTACGAGGGACTCGAGCCCAAGCGCATCGACACAGAGGTTCTTTCGACGCAGCACGCGCCCGAGTGGAACGGCAAGAAGAAGCAGGCCGAACTGAAGGTCGAAGTCACCGAGAAGATCATCAAGCCGGTGCTTGGCAAGCTCTGGCACGACAAGATCAAGGTGCACGTCAATCCGACCGGCCAGTTCGAAGTCGGCGGCCCGCACGGCGACTGCGGCCTCACCGGACGCAAGATCATCGTGGATACCTACGGCGGCCGCGGCCGTCACGGCGGCGGCGCGTTCAGCGGCAAGGACCCGTCGAAGGTTGATCGTTCGGCCGCGTACATGGCCCGCTACATCGCGAAGAACGTGGTGGCGGCGGAGCTTGCCGAGGTCTGCGAAGTGCAGCTCTCCTACGCCATCGGCGTCGCTGAACCGACGTCGGTCCACGTCGACACGCAAGGCACCGGGACCATCTCCGACGACGCGATCTCGGCGTTGATCCACAAGCACTTCCGCCTCACACCGCGGGGCATCATCGAGTCACTCGACTTGCTGAAGCCGATCTACAGCTCGACCGCAACCCACGGCCACTTTGGTCGAGAGCCGGGCGAAGGCGGACCGGGCACGTTCACGTGGGAGAAGACCGACAAAGCCGCGGCCCTCAAGGCGGGTGCTGCAGCGATGAAGTCGACTGGCACTGGTACTGGCACCGGTACTGGCACCGGTACTGGCACGGGTACTGGCAAACGAAAAAAGCTCGTGACCGCCTGACAAGCACAGCCGAGATGATGAACAGATTCGCGAGGCCGGCTCGATGAGCGCCGGCCTCGCGTACTTCCCGCAACCGACATGCCGACGCCTTCCTCCGAACTCAACGACGCTTCCCCAACCGCACGTTCGGCGGCGATGGAGAGCATCGCCTCGAAGGCCGAAGTCTTTCCCGAGCTGCCGTTCGACGCGCCAGTGACGACCAACCTCGACAGCCGCGACGCCGGACTCTGTCGAGCGATCGACGCTGCGGTGACCCGTCGCTGGATGACCCTTGTCGCAGTGCTTCAGAGTCGTCTCGAGCGCCCGTGGCAACGAGTCGAAGCTCCGCTGCAGGCGGCGCTGCTGGCGGGCGCTGCTCAACTTCTGCTGATGGACCGGATCCCCGACCACGCTGCAGTCGACGAGAGCGTCCACTGGGCAAAGGGCGTCCGCGGTCCCAAGGCGGGCGGGTTCGTGAACGCGGTTCTGCGAAAAGTCATCGCCCTGCGTGAGACGATGCTCGATCGGCACACCGGGAAGTTCGCGAGCCGTCGCGACGAGATCCCGCTGAGCGATGGGCGCGCCTGGCGCCTGCGCGAGGATGTGTTCGCCGAGCACGAGGTCGAACGGATCTCGCAGGTCGGAAGCATCGGTCGCGAGTTGCTCCTGCACTGGATCGCCGCCCACAACTTCGAATCAGCACGTCAACTCGCCCAGCATGGCCTGGTGGATGCGCCGACCCTGATCACCGGCGTCCCCTCGTCGTTGGCCGGCGACCCGCGACTCCTGCCACACGAACAGGCCGGCTGGTTCGTCTGGAAGGGCGAGCATCACGATCACCAGTCGCTGATTGAACTCCTCGCGACGACGCCTAGCATGCGCGTTCAAGACCCCGCGAGCGGCGATCCCGTCGCGGCCGCGGTCAGCGCCGGACTTTCCCCTGCGGTCGTCCTCGACTTCTGCGCCGGGCGCGGCACCAAGACCGTGCAGCTTGCTCAAGCGTTCCCCAATGCATTGATCGTCGCCAGCGACCCCGACGCCGAGCGCAGCCGCGACCTTGCCGTGGCCGCCGCCCGCCACGCGAACATCGAAGTCTCGACGCCCGCTCGGCTCACCAAGCACTTCCAGTCTGCTGATCTGGTGGTGCTCGACGTCCCCTGTTCAAACACCGCGGTGCTGCCGCGCCGTCCTGAAGCGGGCTATCGGTTCTCGACCAATCGACTGCAAAAGCTGGTCGCCAAGCAACGCGAAGTCGTCACCGGCGCGATGCCGCTCCTCAAGCCGCGCGGACACGTCCTCTACGCGACGTGCAGCCTCGAGCCGACGGAGAACGCGCGACAGGCCGACGCCATCCGCAAGAAGTTCGGGTTTCTCCCTCGCGGCGAACGGCAGCGATTTCCCACCGGCATCCCCGGCGAGTCGGAGACCCGATACTCCGATGGAGGATTCTGGAGTCTCTTCGCCCATTCCCGTTGATCGCCCAGTGATCTGGCGCACCTTGGTACGATTCCGCCCTTTCCGCTCGGCGTGTGTCCCCAATGAACATCCTCGACATCCTTTCTCCAGACGCGATCAAGGTGCCGTTGGAGGCCACCCACAAGCAGGCGGCGATCGAGGAACTCATCGATCTGCTGAGTGCCCGTGGCATCGTCACCGACGGCCCGAGCCTCAAGCGCGCGGTATGGGAGCGTGAGCAGCAGCGCTCGACCGGCATCGGCGAGGGCCTCGCGATTCCGCACGGCAAGTCGACCAGTGCCCGGGCGCTCACGATGGCGATCGGCAAGCCGAAAGAGCCGATCGAATTCGGTTCGATCGATCGCAAGCCTGTGAAGCTGATCATCCTGCTGGTCTCGCCCGCCGACCGCATCGCTGAGCACATCCAAGCGCTCGGCAAGGTCAGCCGACTGATGACCAACCCGCAGTTCCGCACCTCGTGTTACGAGACACCGAGCGCGACCGAACTCTACGAGCTCTTCCGTCGTGCAGAAGGCATGACGACTGCGCCGGCAGCGGGCTGACGAAAGTAGTTGCCAAGGCTGAAGGTTGACGACGCTTCCCGATCGACTGCATGGCCATTGGTCGACGAGCACCACGACCACGTTCCGCGTCGACGCGCGCATGACCAAGCAACCGAAGACTCATCCCCGTGAACGATTCGCGAGAATCGTTGCACGCCCGCCAACGACGCGGATCTTCTCGCGCGGCGATCTGCGTGGTTGAAGTGAGGACGATCGACGGCACAATCCGAGAATGACGTCTTGGCGAAGACTCCGCGAGATGGGCGAATAGCCGGACGATCAACGGCGATGCGGTTTGGAAGGTGCGTGTCTTCCGTGAGGTGCTTGACGCCGAAAGTCGGATTCCGGTGATCGGCAAGGCGGGCCGCATTCCAGAGTCGACGCCGCCAATCCTCGATGTGCTCGACGCGGAACTCGCGGCGGACACCGAAGCAGAGCTGGCGTCGTCGGTCGTCATGCGAGCCGCTCGAGCGATCGTTGCACGTCTCGATCTGGCGATGTCTTACACGAAGAGCGAGACCCCTTTGGGCAACCTCAGTGGAAGCGTGCGCTCGCGCGCCCGTCATGCAAAGGCGACGGGCCGACAGATCGTGGTCGGAATCTTCGGCAGGTGGTTTGAAGGTGTGGGTTTGAAGGTGTGTGTCTACTATGAGGCTAATGGTTTGAAGGTGTGTGTCTACTATGAGGCTAATGAAAGTTGGAGACCGCAAGTCCGCGTCGCTGGCAGAAGCTGGCGATGGTCAGGCGGGAAGTAGAGACGTCGACGAGGATGGAGGCCCAGCGGTCGCGGGATGCGATCATGCCGTCAGCGTCGCGGGCCTCATAGAAGACACACACGTACCCCAACGTGGACCAAGCCCGCGTCGAGCGATCGGCGTCGACCGCGGCCCGCCGCGCGTCACGATGCGGGGTCTTCGGAACGCTCCACCGCGGGTCACCTATCCCCCGCCGCAGACGGGTCCCGTTGCGGCTAGGGCTCGAAGGGTCGCGCGGCGCTTGCGTGGAGCGCGTCCGTGTCGCCGAGGTCTCGAATGG
>JBBQCR010000332.1:0-4279 GCA_038318935.1 Phycisphaerales bacterium | reverse complement strand
CGGCCTTGTCGGCGGCGAAACTGATGCCTTTGGCCTCGACCACGCCGCGGATGCTGGTCACCAGGAGTTCCCGAGCGAGAATCACCACCACCATCCACGTCGCGACGCCGGTCGCCATGCGAAAACGATCAGGATCGTTGGCGTCGGCGATCGCGAAACGCGGGCTCGCGAGATAGATGAACGCGCCGAGGACCAGCACCTTGTCGACAAACGGATCCATGATGCGACCGAAGACGCTGACCACACCCCATCGCCGGGCCAGATAGCCGTCCAGAAAGTCCGTCGACGCAGCGATGATGAAGAGACCCATCGCGATGTTGCCCCAGATTGCGCGGTCGTCGTGCGGCCCCATTCGAATGGTGAGCGTGAGCGTTGCGAAGAACGCGGCGGCGACCACCAGACGCAGGATGGTGAGGGCGTTTGGGAGCAGACGTCGCATGGCGTCGGGTGAGCCATCGCCAGCGGCATCTCGGGAGGGAACCGGCATCGGCTCCCATGCTACGGGGTGATGCCCGATCGAGTGCAGTGCGGCAACGGATGGTCGGACCCAACCGGTGGTATCCACAGCCATCGTCGACCGCGTTCGGAGGGGCTTCGGTGGTTGCGGACCTCGAAGCCTTTCCGTACAGTCCCCGCTCTTCCCAACGGACGATCGAACTGGTTTCGCGGGGCTCGTGTGCTTGACGAGTCGTCGAATCGGGAAGAGACCAATCGTCGGTTGTTGGGTCGGTCCCTCAACGCGTGGATGAACGCCGGCGCGGTGCCGCCTTCCCATTCACCCGCTCCCTCGCAGTCATGCCGCCCTCACTCACCCCCTACGCTCCCTACGGCCTGTACATCGCTGGGGCGATCGGAGCCGTTGGGCTGTATCTCCTCATGCGCCCCAACCCGCGTGGCGGGCTCCCGGTGCGCGCGATCGGTACGCTCGTCGCTCTCGCTGGCGTCGCGATGCTCTTCGTCGAGGTGCTGCGGCTGGCCCCGAATGTCGGCGGATTTCCGCTCCTTCCGGTGGTGCTTGGACTCATCGCTATCGCCTCTGCGACCCGGATGGTGACCCACCAGAAGCCGGTGTTCGCGGCCCTCTACTTCATCATGGTGGTGGTCAGTTCCGCTGGACTCTTCCTGATGCTGCAGGCGGAGTTCATGGCCTTCGCCCTGATCATCGTCTACGCCGGGGCGATCCTCATCACCTACATGTTCGTGCTCATGCTTGCCCAGCAGACGCCCAACGGTGGCGACGTCGAGGGTGGCACGCAGTACGACCGACTTCCGCGTGAACCGATTCCCGCGGTCGCCATCGGGTTCATCCTCTTGGCAACCCTTTCCGACGCCCTGTTCCGCGAGTCCCCGCAGTTGCGTCAGCCCGCGTCGCCAGCCATGGTGGCGTCGGCGGCGGCCGAACAATGGCGGTCGTTGGAAGCGTTGCCCAAGCGTCTCGAGCGCGAGGTCCGCGCGGTGCAGCCGCTGACCACCGAGATCCTTCCCGCCGAAGGTGGCGGCACGATTCGATTGACACCCGAAGCGACGGCGATGGTGCGCGTCATGGTCACCGGCGAGAACGGCAACGCGACGCCGACGGAAGTCACCTTGCCTGTCTCCGCCATGCCGACCAACACCCAGGACGTCGGTCTGGCCCTCGTGAGTCGGTTCCCAGCCAGTCTTGAGTTGGCCAGCGTGATTCTCCTCATGGCGATGTACGGCGCAGTGGTGCTTGCTCGCAAGCAGGCCGAACTCGGTGAAGACGAACGCCGGGACGCCGCAGGCATGCGACGACTGTCGGTGGACGACTCCGAAGGCTCGCGGGGAGGCCGAGCATGATGGGCATGATGAGCATGACGCAGCACCTCCTCCAGAGCTTCACGCCCTCGCTCGCCACAGTTTCTCCCGATGCGTCGGTGCTGGTGTCCGTCGGCGGGCTGACCGCGCCGAATCCGCAAACACTGTTCGTGACGCTTCTGGTCAGCGTGCTGCTCTTCGCGATCGGACTTGTCGGATTCCTGACTCGCCGCAACATGATCATGATGTTCCTCTGCACGGAACTCATGCTCCAGGGAGCCGCCCTCGCGTTCGTCGCATTCGGCCGGATGCACATGGACGTCTCCGGCCAGGTCTTCGTGATCTTTATTCTCACGGTGGCCGCGGCGGAAGCCGCTCTGGCACTGGGCCTCGTCGTCCTGCTCTACCGCAAGAGGGAGACCCTCTCGAGCGAAGCGTGGTCTGAGCTTCGGGAGGACGTGAAGTGATGATGACCAGCGCTTGCACGGGACTGTTTGCATCGATCGCTTCCTCGTTGGCGACGCTCGCCCAGCACGAGTCAACCAGCCACGCGGCCGACGGCAGCACAATGGCGGCGGCCAACCAACTGCTGGCCAAGACGCTGCCGGTGGCCGCGCCGAATCTTGCGTGGGCGGGATGGATTCTCTGGCTGCCGGCGATCTCGGCGATTCTCTGCTTGGCGATGGGCTTTATGAAGCTCCGCAGCAAGCTCCCGGCGATCGTCACGATCCTCGCCCTTGGCGGAGCGTTCGTCACCACCCTGCTGCTCTTCCGCGACTACGAGCACCCAGTCACGGTGCATCTTCACGATTGGATCCGACTGACGTGGGGTACCGGCTTCGGGCAGAGCCTCGTCGCCGACGTCGGCCTGCAGATCGACGGCCTCTCGCTCTTCTGGATGCTCTTCGTCACCGGCTTGGGCACGCTCATCGCGATCTTCGCCAGCGAATACATGGAGAGCGATGTCGGCGGTGATTACGCCCGATTCTTCGGCGCCGTGAGCATCTTCCTCTTCGCCATGGGCTGCCTGGTGTTGGGGAGCAATCTCTTTCTGCTCTATCTCGGTTGGGAAGGTGTCGGCGTCGCGAGCTATCTGCTCATCGGCTACTACTACGGCAAGCCCACCGCAGTGGCAGCGGCGAAGAAGGCCTTCATCATGAATCGCGTGGGCGATCTCGGCCTTCTGGTCGGGATCTACCTCACGTGGCGGAACTTCGGCGCGCTCGACTACGCGACGATCTTCAAGACCATCGCCGAGGGTGGGGTTGGCGTCGACGGAAGCGCCGAACTCATCCCCTACTTTCTGATGCTCGGGGCGTTCGGCAAATCGGCGCAGATCCCGCTCTTCACCTGGTTGCCGGACGCGATGGAAGGACCGACGCCCGTGTCGGCGCTGATCCACGCGGCGACGATGGTCACCGCCGGTGTCTATCTCATCGCCCGCTGCTATCCGCTGTTTCTGCTGCACCCGCAGGCTCTGCCGACGGTCGCGTGGATCGGCGGGTTGACGGCGTTCGTCGCCGGGACCATTGCCCTCCTTCAGTACGACATGAAGCGGGTGTTCGCGTACTCAACGGTCTCTCAGCTTGGCTTCATGTTCCTCGGTCTGGGTGTGGGAACGACCTACGGCGCCGTGTATCACGTGTTCACGCACGCGTTCTTCAAGGCCCTCCTGTTCCTTTCCAGCGGTGCGGTGATGCACGGCTTTGCTGGCCAGCTCGACATCCGAAAGATCTCTGGACTCCGGCAGATTCCTGGCTTCAAGCTCGTCGCGTACACGATGCTGGTGGGTTGCCTCTCGCTCGCGGCGATTCCCTTCATCGCAGGGTTCTTCTCGAAGGATCAGATCCTTCTCGTCGCGCTGACCGACCATACGTACGGCAACGAGTTCCTGGGGTGGCTTGGACTCTTCACGGCGGCGCTGACCGCCTACTACACCTTCCGGGTGTGGTTCCGAGTCTGCGCCGGTCCGGTGTCGTTCGTGCCCGGGGACGATCAGCATGATCAACATGCCCAACATGATCACCATGATCAACATGATCAACATGCCCAACATGATCAACATGCCCAGCATGATCAACATGCCCAACATGATCAACATGCCCACCATGCTGGTGACACGCAACAACATCACGAGCACGCGGCAGGTCACTTCCACCCGCACGCTCCTCGCTTGGCGGTCAAGGGTGTGCTGCTGACGCTCGCGATCGGCAGCATTCTGGCAGGGCTTCCGAGCCTGCTGGCCAAAGACGGTCACACCTGGGTTGAGAACATGGTCGCCGACTCCTCGGCCGTTGCCGGGTCGCCGGACCTTTCAACCACCTTGTTGCATCACGGCGAGATAGCTCATCACGAGATCTTGGGCGTCGACGGCCACACCGCGATGCTGCTCTTTGCGATCGTCATCGCGATTGTCGGTATCGGCTCGGCGGCGTACTTCCATCTCTTCCATCGCAAAGCTGCGGACTCGCTCAAGCAGCGGCTCCTCGCATCTGGGCTGACC
>JBBQCR010000331.1:0-4287 GCA_038318935.1 Phycisphaerales bacterium | reverse complement strand
CTCAATGGTGCCGTCGAAGGCGACGTCCTCACCATGGAGCCAATCCCTGACATCGGTTGGGCGGTGGTGGGCGGACCCGGTCCCAACCGCTACGACATGTCGAAGGTCGCGGTCGTACTCGATGTCGGTGGCGATGACACGTACACCATGTCCGGCCTCGCAGTTGGCATGAGGGCGATCATCGACCTTCAGGGCAACGACCGCTACGAAGGAAACGCCGAGCAAGGCATGGCCGCCGGCGTCTGCGGACTCTTTCTGATCGATGACCGCGCCGGAAACGATACCTACATTGGACACTCGCTCAATGCCGGCGCCGCGTGCTTCGGCGCTGGACTGCTCATCGACCGCGCTGGTGACGATGTCTACGTCGGCGAGGAGTGGTCCTGCGGAGCCGCGTGCTGGGGAGCCGGAGTGCTAATCGATCTTGCGGGCGACGACAGCTTTCGCAGCGAGTTCCTCTCCCAGGGTTGTGGCGGACCGCGCGGAGTCGGTGCGCTCGTCGACGTGAAAGGAAACGACCGCTACGACGCCGAAGGTTCGCAGCCGTCGCAGTACGGCACCGCCGGTGTCTGTGCAAGCTTCAGCCAAGGCATGGGGTTCGGATCGCGCGGCGCTGCTGCGGGCGGCATTGGCATCCTCGCGGACCTCAGCGGCAACGATCGCTACCTCGCTGGCGAGTTCGCTCAGGGCGGCGGTTACTTCTTCGGACTTGGCGTGCTCGCCGATGACGGCGGCAACGACTGCTATTGGGGCAATCGCTATGGTCAAGGCTGGGCGGCGCACCAAGCGTCGGGAGTCCTCGTCGATGGCGGCGGAGACGACACGTATGTCGGCATGACCGCCGCGAATCAGGGGGCCGCGTGGGACCAGTCGACGGCGCTCCTGCTCGATATGGGTGGCAACGACTCCTATCAGGCCGATGGACTCGCGCAGGGATCGGCCGCTCAGCAGGCCATCGCGTTCCTCATCGATCGCGGCGGCGAGGATCGCTATGTCGCGGCTTCTGAAATCGCACAGGGCCACTCCGGAACGAACGAATACCACTTTGATCAGCCGCCACCGATCGGCGGAGGATTTTCGTGGAGCCTGCTGATGGATCTCGGTGGACTCCATGACTTTTTCTCCACAGGTCGCCCTCGCGACGCGACGATGAAGCTCGGATCACCCGACCCGAAGACTCCGGCGATGAGCACATTCGACGGACTCTTCATTGACGAGCCACCCGTAGCGCCTCCGACTCCTCCACGATGACCGCTCCCTCCCCCGATCGCGCAGCGGACACACTTGGCCACGATCGCTATCGCCGCTCGGTGCGACGCATCCACGGCGCCGACGGCTGGCTGCTGGAGCTGATAGCCCCGCTGCGGCATGTCCGCATCGGACGACTCTCCGTCGGCGAGGTCGCGGAGGTCGCAACGTTCTGCCTTCGGCATCTCCGCGAGGATCGTGCTCCGCAGATCGCGGCGGCACTCGCGTTCCGAACACTGTTCGGGTTGGTGCCGGTTCTCGTCGTCGTTACGCTCGCCGCCAAGGCGATGCTCGGCGCCGGATTCATGGACGCGATACGAACGCTCTTTGAGAACGTTGGACTTGCCAGCGTACGACTGACCGTACAGACCGGCGGCGCCGAGAACACGACCATCGGCCTTGATCAGTGGCTCGGCGAGTTGATGAACTTCGCCAGCGGCCTCAGCGTGACAGCGCTCGGCTGGACGGGTTTCGTACTCGTGTCGCTGTCAGCGATCTGGGTGCTCATCACCATCGAAGAAGCATTCAACATCATCTTCCGCTGCGAGTACGGGCGCGGTTGGCTCAAGCGCCTGCTGGTCTACTGGTTTGTCTTGACCGTCGGTCCGCTGGTCATCGGACTCGCTCCGCTCCTCCTCGGCAGACTCGGTGCGATGACCGCGTCGCTTGAGAGCTTCGTCTGGATTGCCTGGGTCGGTCGATTGCTGCTCTCGCTGCTGATGCTGTGGATCTTGCTTTTCGTCGCGTATGTGACCATTCCAGCGACCCGCGTCGCGTGGCGGCCAGCGATGATCGGTGCCCTGGTCGGTGCGATCCTTCTGGAGTTTGGCAAGCGGACCTTCGGCCTCTATCTCGAGAAGGCCTTCGGAGTCAGTGCTCTGTACGGTTCGCTTGGGCTGGTGCCGCTCTTCATGTTCTGGGTCTACCTGATGTGGCTGGTGATTCTCTTTGGCGCTGAGATCGCCGCCCTCCTGCAGGCCATTCGCCGTCGCGACGCAACGTCTTCCCGCACGTCGGTCGCCGACTCCGAAGCAACCGTTCGGACCTTGCGAGTGGTCGCCGATCGGTTTGCCACGGGTCACACCACGTCCCTCGCCGAAGTCGCCGTCATCGCCCGTCTCTCCGATCTCGCGGCATCCGCCCTCGTCGATCGCCTCGAAGACGCCGGGTTCCTTCGTCGAGTCGGCGAAGGCGACGCCGTGACACTCGCCCGGCCAGCGGCGTCCATCGCCCTCACCGACGTTCTCGCAATCGCCTGGGCTGCCTCAGATCGCCTCGGCGAAGCTGGTGAAGAGAAGGGCCTCGTCGGCAAACTCCGCGGCGCTCAGCGTGGCGCGATGGAAGGGCTGACGCTAGATGACGCGTAGCGGGCCGTTGGAACGCGAGAATGAACGGCATGACCGAGTTCGCGGAGATGCAGCGACTCAGTATCCGCAGCGATACGTTGAGGGCCGAGAACCAACCATGGAGTGGGCATCGACGCCGTCAGCGAAGACAGCCGCTCGTCCGCAGCAGAAGGTACGGGGCGCTGTCGTGTTAGCGCGCAATCAAGGAACGAAACCGCTCGGCCTCTTCCGGTCTGCCCCATCGTTCGTACAGCGCGACGAGACGCGCGAGGCAGTCGCTACGCACCTGCCCTGCGCTCGCTGGAACATTGCGAAGCACGTCCCATGACGACACCAGCAAGGGCTCGGCGTCGGCGTAGCGGCCTTGTTCGACGAGCGCGGCCCCGAGAGCGTTCCGAACGATCATGATGCTTGGATGATTGACGGATTGGAGGCGCTCGCGGATCGCGAGGCACTCACGCAGCGGCGCCTCGGCTTCACCCGCGAGCGCGAGGTCGAGCAGCGACATTCCCTCTCCGCCGAGTGCTTTCGCCAGCTCGAGCTCGTCGCTCAATTCTGGTGTGCGGCGCCGCTCCACCACTTGCCGGAACATCTCGAGCGCTGGCCCCGGAGCCTGACGCACCCGCATGATCGTGCCGAGATTCATTAGTGCCACCGTCGTGGCGTTTGTCTCTTCACCGTAGAGCTTGCGTGACACAGTGAGGACCGAGCGCGCGAGACCTTCGGCTTCGTCAAGTTTCTGCTGGGCCCGCAGGCTCGCCAGCAGATTGTTCATCGATAGGATCGTGTGCTCATGTTCATCGCCGAACTGCCGCTGCGACAGTTCCACGGCCTCGCGACCCAGCACTTCTGCTTCGGGCCAGCGTTGGAACAACTCGAGCATCGTCGCGTAATCGCGCAGGAGGACCAAGTAGTCGCCCGGCACCGGATCGGCTTGTATCTGTCGATACATCTCCAGCGCCCGCTGATACGTCGCCTCGGCTTCCACCACTCGATGTTGCGTGGCGAGAATGTCGCCAAGCGTGTGCAGGCATTGAGCCGCCATGCGGGGATCGCTGGGCAATCGCTTCGAAGCTTCCATTGCCTCGGCTATGAGTGGCTCGATTTCGTCTTGTTTGCCTTGAACCTGCAGTGCGTGGCCGAGTTCGCGGATCGTCGTCAGCACGCCTGAGTCCGCTCCACCAGCGCGTCGTCGATTCAGGTCAAGCGCGCGCCGGAGCGCTTGCTCAGCCATCGGAATGTCGTTCGCCTTGAAACACTGCAATCCGTAATGGTGCCACGGGTCGATCAGGCGCGGATCGTCTTCATCGAGGAGCGTGCCGAGCAGATCCAGCGATCGCTTCGAATGCAGCACGGCTTGGTCGAACACGCCGAGCTGCTCGTAGCCCACAGAGATCGTTTGCAAGAGTTCAGCAGCAATCTCGGGCTCGTCCGTGAGTTCCGAGTCGACCCGCCGACTTGCATCATCGAGCACCTGCCGCAGGGTGATGTCGTGGCCCTTGGTCTTACTTGGATCGAGGAAGGCGATCATCCCCTTGAGGTACTCGTTCATTCGCCCAGCTTTGCGGGCCTCGCTCTGCGCCTGAAACATCCCGATGCTGGTGCCGATGACGCCAGCGATGAGGACGACCATCACGGCGATCACGCCACCCACCAGCACCTTGTTCCGCTTCGCGAACTTTCTGAACTGGTA
>JBBQCR010000330.1:0-4289 GCA_038318935.1 Phycisphaerales bacterium | reverse complement strand
CTGCTGTCCGGTCCGCAGGCCGCCGCTTCCCTTACCGACCGATGACTCTCCGGAGTCGCTGATCGAACGGAAGATCGGCTACGCGTTTCACGATCGGACACTTCTCAGCAAGGCGATGGTGCACGCGTCGATTGCCGCGTCCCGGCTGGAGAGCAATGAGCGACTCGAGTTTCTCGGTGACGCGATCTTGGGGATGGTCATCTGCGACTATCTCTTTCGCATCTATCCGAACGCCCTGGAAGGCGATCTCACGAAGATCAAGTCGAATGTCGTGAGCCGCCGCACCTGCGCCGAGATCGCGCTGGGCATGGGTCTCGACGAGGGTTTGCTGCTGGGCAAGGGGATGGGCGCCCGCGAGAATCTGCCGCAGTCACTCGCCGCCGCCGCCTTCGAGGCGGTGATCGGGGCGATGTACCTCGATGGCGGGCTCGAGTACGCCGCGCCGTTCGTACTCAAGCATCTGGCTGGACGAATCGCCCAGGCCGCGAGGCTCGGTCACCAGCACAATTTCAAGAGTGTGCTGCAACAGGCCCTGCAACGAAGCGGGTCGTGCAATCCGGCGTACGTCGTGGTCGATGAGCGTGGTCCCGATCACGCCAAGTGCTTTGAGATTGCGGTCGAGGTCGCTGGCCGGCGATTTCCGGGCTGCTGGGGTACCTCGAAAAAGCAGTCGGAGCAACAGGCTGCGCTGTCGGCGCTTCTAGAACTGGGATTTGCATCGGTCGCTGACGATGGCGATGTGCACGTACGTCGCGTGGAGTCTGGCGAGGGCATTCCCGAACATCGGCCCGGCCAGTGCCTCGACGCAATCGCCGAACTGTCGCCTGACGCCGACGACGCGACGTGAGCGCTTCCGCAGCAGCACGCACTGCCAGCGAACCACGCACTGCGAGCGAAAGAGAATCCTCTTATCGCAGGAAGAACCAGAGGGCCGCGCTATGCCCCACGATGGCGAACCCGGCCGCTGCGACGTATGGCCACCAACGTCGCCGAAGACGAGCTGGCGCAGTGAGGGCGATGGTCGACTTCGCGTGCTCCGGTGCTTCGCCGCGGCGAGCGCGATCCTGCACTGCGGCAATGATCAGGTTGGCGTCGAACGGTCGCACACCCATCTTCTGGGCAAAGGCCAGCACCTTGCGACGGCGCTCAAAAGTCAGGAGCGATCCGCTGAGTTGGGACGAGGTCTCGATCGCAACAAGCCATCGGGGATCGCGGGGATCGAGCGTGTGATCGATCGCGGCCTCAAGATTGGCCTGGGCGACGGCGCGGAAGCTGGAGGCACCGGACGATCCCGAGGACGTTCGTGGCTCGCGCCCCGGAGCACCCGCGGCGGTGCCGCGCTGGTCCAGTCGCGGCGAGGTCGGCAGATCGTCACCCCGCACCAACCGGAGCGGCTGGCGTGGTCCCTGCGACGCATCGCGGTTCCTTGGGTGCGTGTGATCCGAACGGCCGACCATCGAAAAGTGCCCTTCTCAAGTGCAGCGTGCGTGAGCGTCGAATCCGAACGGGAGACCCCGTCGGCTCGCAGTCATCGCGCACACGCACGTTCCTCTCCTCCGCCAACGATCTATAAAGACAACGCGCGAAGTCTACGCGGCGCGGACTCAGAAGCCAGCCAACTTGAGAAATTGTGGATGGATCGCGAAAGCTTGGTGCAGCGACTGGGTTATCGAGACGGGCGAGCGCGGGTCCGCGCGTCATTCCGCTCCGTGTCGGACGATCCGTCCCTCGATCAGGAAGATCATGTCTTCCGCGAGGTTGGTGGCGATGTCCGACATGCGCTCAAGGCGCTGGGCGATAGCAAGTATGTCGATTGCCGCTTGCGTGTGTTCCACGTTGCGGTGGATCTCGTCGCGGCTCCAGACAAGGACTTCCTTGTTGAGCTGATCAATCCGCTTATCGTCGCGCCGAAGCTGCAAGCAGCGTGCAAGATCAGGTGTCGCGACCAACGAGAGAGCATCGCTGACCATGCCTTGAGTGGCAGTCGCCATGTCCAGCAGCGATTCCGGGACGCGCACGATCTCGCCGTTGGTGAGCTTCAGGATGCGCTTCGAGACGCCCTTGGCGAGGTCCGCGATCCGCTCCAACTCGCCGGACATCCGCAACACCATGACGATCAGTCGAAGATCGCTGGCCACCGGTTGTCCGAGCGCCAAGAGCCGCATGCACTCGTTCTCGATTTCCAACTGCATCAAGTCGATCGCCTCATCGCCCGTGCGGACCTTCATCGCCAGTTCGCGGTCGGTGTTGCGCAATGCCTCGACGGCTCCGGTGACGCGCTGCTCAACTTCGGCTCCCATGGCCAGGAGATTGCGGCGGAGATCGACGATGCGGGCCTGAAGATTCACGGACATCGGAAGCGGGGCTCTTGGTGGACGGGGAGTGAACCGCGTGACTGCGCGGAGTGATCAGCCGAAACGACCGGTGATGTAGTCTTCGGTCTGCTTGTTGGTAGGGCGGGTAAAGATGCGCTCGGTGTCGTCGCATTCCACGAGGCGACCCTCGAAGAAGAACGCCGTTCGGTCGGACACGCGAGCCGCCTGCTGCATGTTGTGGGTGACGATGACGATTGTGTAGGTCTCGGCGAGTTCGCCGATGAGTTCTTCGATCGCAGCGGTCGAACGTGGATCGAGTGCGGAACAGGGTTCGTCCATGAGCAGCACTTCCGGTCCGACGGCGATCGCCCGAGCGATGCAGAGCCTCTGCTGCTGTCCGCCCGAGAGTCCCAGCGCCGACGCCTTCAGGCGATCCTTGACTTCCTTCCAGAGCGCCGCCGCCTTGAGCGACTGCTCGACCAGGTCATCCATATCCGCGCGAGACATCGAGCGATGCAGCCGCGGACCGAACGCCACGTTGTCGTAGATCGACTTCGGAAAGGGATTGGGCTTCTGGAAGACCATGCCCACGCGGCGACGAAGTTCGACGACGTCCAGTGACGGTTGGAGCAGATCCGTTCCGTGCAGGTCGAGGTTTCCCGACGCGCGGGCGCTGGGAATGGAGTCGTTCATGCGGTTCATCCACCGTAGAAACGTGCTCTTGCCACAGCCCGACGGTCCGATGAATGACGTGATCTCGCGATAGGGAACTTCGAGCGAGATGTCGTGCAACGCCTGGAACGTGCCGTACCAACTGCTGAAGCCGCGAATGCTCAGGGCGGAGCTCGTGGTGGTCTGCGGCTCCTTCACCGTGGTCGCCGAGTGCTGCGGGACGACGGGGCGTCCGCCGGTGAAGCCGCTCGGAGGCCCTGCCGCGGATGGGGTGTTCGGCGTGGTCATGGGAAGAGTGGTGAGAGTCGTCACGCCGATCGTCGGTCGCTCGCTCGGGCTCGTGTCGATGCTGTTTCGGGGCTCGTTCATGCCAACGGCCTGTGCAGCTTCTGGCGGATCAGCACCGCCATGGCATTGAAGGAGAGTAGGACGCCGAGAAGGACCATGATCGCCGCCGCCGCGATACCGTGGAAGTCTTCCTGCGGTCGACTTGCCCAGCTATAGATCTGAAGCGGCAGCACGGTGAAGTCGCTCATCAGGTTCATCGGCGTATTCGAGATGAAGAGCGGTACCCCGAGGACCAGGAGCGGAGCCGCTTCGCCGATGGCCCGACTGATCGCGAGGATCGAACCGGTCATGATCATCGGGAGCGATGCTGGCAGCGTCACGTTCCACACCGTCTGCCACGTCGTCGCGCCCATCGCGAGCGATGCCTGACGAAGCGAAGCCGGCACGGCGCGAAACGCTTCCTGTGAAGAGATGATGATGATCGGAAGGATCACCAGCATCAGTGTCAGGCCGCCAGCGAGAACGCCATGGCCAAAGGGGAGCTGAAGGTAGAACCAATGCTCGGGGTCGCCGATGCTGAGGTTCTCGCCAACGCCGAACACGCCGAATATGCGGGCAAATGCGGTGAGTCCGAGGATGCCATAGACGATCGAGGGAACGCCCGCGAGGTTTCGGATGTTGGTCTGGATGAACCGAGTGAGGCGACTGCGACGGGCGAATTCCTCGAGATAGATCGCAGTGCCAACCCCGATCGGCAAGGCGCTCAAGGCGCAGATCAGGCATACCCACACCGAGCCCCAGAGCGGGGCGCGGATGCCGGCATTCCTGGGTTTGCGCGATGCGTACTCGGTGAAGAACTCCCAGCGGAGCCAATGCTTCCAGCCGCTGAAGCCGTCACCGCCGGTGGCAAAGCTGCTCTTGATGCTCGAGAAGTCAATGAGCCAAGGAAGTCCCTTGACGAGAATCGACACAAGCAGGACCGCCAGGATGAGCACCGCCAAGTTGGTCGCGATG
>JBBQCR010000329.1:0-4314 GCA_038318935.1 Phycisphaerales bacterium | reverse complement strand
CGGTCTATCGCCAGGCGGTCAGCGCTGCGGGGATGGGATGCCAAGCGGCGCTCGACGCCGAACGCTGGCTCGCCTCACGCGGCGTTCACCGAAGAATTACGGGCTCGCCGTCGGGCGCCAGCCGCGTCATCACCTTCGCCGCAACGCAGTCGCCCCAGACGTTGAGCACGGTGCGGCACATATCGAGCACCCGGTCGACACCGATGATGATGCCGATCGCGGCGATCGGGAGCGCGGGAATGCCGCGACCGGCGAGGGCGGCGTTGGCCGCGCCCACCACGATGACCATGGTGACGAGTCCGGCGCTGGGAATGCCCGCGGCCCCGACCGCGGCGAGCACCGAAGCGACGACGACGATCGCGATCTCGGTGGTCGAGAGATCGATCCCGAAGAGTTGAAAGAGAAAGAGCACCGCCACAGCCTCGTAGAGCGCTGTGCCGTTCATGTTGACTGTCGCCCCCAGCGGCACGACGAATGCCGTCGCCCGCTTCGAACAGCCGCCCCTTGTCTGGCATTCCTCGATCGTCACCGGCAACGTCGCGTTGGAGGAACTGGTCGCGAACGCCGTCAGCCAGACGCGCCGCAATCTCCACGCGAGCGACCAGCCGTTGCCGCCGCCGCAGAGCCATTGGAGTGTTGGCAGGACGACGACGGCCTGTACCAGCAGTCCGACAAAGACGACCAGCATGTAGCCGACGATCGGTCGCGCGAGGTGATCGAGGCCGATCTTCGCGACGCTCGCGGTCGCCAGAAAGAAGACACCCGGCGGCAGAAGCCACAAGACCCAGCCGATGATGGTGTGCAGGGCGCCTGAGAGTGATTCCAAGAGCGCCAGAGCGGGGCGCATGCGCTGGCCACCGACACCCAACGCAATCCCAAGGGCGATTGCCGCGACGATCACCGCCAGGGTGTTGCCTTCCGCCGCGTCCTTGAGCAGGTTGCGAGGCAGCGCCTGTTTGACGATCGAGAGCACCGCACCCGAGACGCCGAGCCCTTGGGCGTCGTCGATCCGATCCTTGCGGCTGGCGTCCGAAGCGTACTGGGCATCGCCTTGAGATCGCAGCGCTGCCACCTGCTCGGGCGACGCTCCGCTTCCCGGCGAAACCGCAGTGATCATGGTCGCGCCGATGATCGCCGCGATCAGCATGCTCGTGAGATAGAAGCCGACGGTCGAGACGCCCAGTCGTCCGAGGCTCCGCACGTCACCGATCGACGCAACCCCTAAGCACACGCTGACGAAGACGATCGGGATCGTCACCAGGAGCAGCGGGCGAAGGAGCAGGATCTCACCGAGATCGCTCCACCAACGCGAGATCGGCTCGCCACTGGAGTGCAGCCATTGTCCGGTGATGATGCCAGCGATCAACGCGGCGACGACGAGGAGCGACTGCATGGCGGCGCGGGACATCGCGGGCATCCTACCGGGGGCGCTTTCGCTCGGTGTGTTATGGTGCGCGGCGAAGTGCCCATGCACGCCGTCACAGTCAACGCCGCGCGCAGTCATTCCCTCCAACATCCAACGCGGTTCGTGCCTCACCAGTTCCGTCGAGACATCCTACTGGGGTGACGCCCAAGGCACTGGATTGCGTGAGCGAGTGAGATCACTCACGACAGAAGGAGCTTGCTCATGCGGAATGGGTTGCGACACCATGTCGCCAGGTTCGGGATCTTCCAGCACTCCGCTGCGTGGTTGCTGGGGTCGATCGGGGTGCTGTTTGTCGCATCGCCGTTCATCGATCACATCCCGGGGGGGGACCTGATCGAGGCGGCGGCGTTGTCGCTAGTGATGTTCGCGGCAGTGCTGGTCGTCGGTGCGCGACACCGGACGCTGCTGGTCGCGATCGGGCTTGCAGTGCCGAGCCTGGTTGCAAAGTGGGTAAACCACGCCCGGCCGGAGCTCGTCACGTCTGAATATTTCCTGATTCCCGCCATCGTATTCGTCGGGTTTGTCGTTGTTCGGATGGTGATAGGAATCGTGCGGGCGCCGCGAGTCGATTCGGAAGTGCTGTGCGCGGGAATCTCGGCGTATCTGCTGATCGCGATTCTTTGGTGCCTCGGCTACATCCTGGTCGCCCGCGTCGTGCCCAACTCGTTTGTGTTCGCGGTGGTACCGCATGGTCCGGACGCGACCATGGTCGGCTTCAAGGCTCTCTACTTCAGCTTGATCACGCTCAGCACCGTCGGCTACGGAGACATTACCCCCAGTTCCGACCCTTCCCGCATGCTCGCGATGAGCGAAGCGATGATCGGCGTCTTCTACATGACCATTCTCATTGCCCGTCTTGTGGCTCTCTACCCCAACCATCGGACGGAATCGGTCGATGACCGCTGAGACCAATGTGATCAGTCCGTAGCGCCCTCGCGGCGCACTCTCCTTACTAGCGCAACAGGCGGTTACGTGCCTCGTCACGCACAGCTTCATTCTCTGATCCGTATGAGTCGGCCCCGAGCGCTGGCGGTCTGCGGAACCGGGCAGTATCCTCCCGTAGGTTTTCTCAGGAACTCCTTCATGACCCCGACCAGGACCCCAACCATGACGCCAATCACGACCCCGATCAACGACAACCCGGAGCGGTCGACCCGTCGCGAGCATCGATTTCTGCTGACGTCCCTGGTGCTCGGTTGCTTGAGCGCATCGGCGCTGGCGCAGAGCGAGGCGCCGAAGCCGGCTTCGGATTCGGCCCAGCCGGTCACAACAGCCAGTCCTGAGTCGCCGGCGACCCCAGATGGCCAAGCCAAGGTTGAAGATGCCATGGCGGACCCGACCGACAAGCTTGAGGTGAAGATCAACCTCGGGCTCTGGGCCACCAGCGTCAGTGGCACCGTCGCCGTCCGAGACCGCAGTGCGTCGATGAGTTCGAGTTTCATCGACATCGTGCAAGAGTCGGACTCCGTCTTCGGCTTCACGGGATTGCTAGAGATCGGAAAGGGACCGATCTCGGGATACCTCAATGGCGTGTACATGCGCGTCGGCGTGAACGACGCCCCTTCGAACGTCGGGCCCGTCGACATCACCAACGAAATGGGAATCGTGGACTTCGGTCTGCGATTTCAACTCGGTGAGTGGAGGCTCGGCGATCTTCCGCGCACGCCAAGTGGACCGCTCAGCGGCGAACTGGCGACGGGCGTCTGGAGCCTCGACCTCAACGTTGGTGGTCGCTACTTCGGGGTTTCGCTGGACCTCGACTCGACCCAAGGGCTCGGTTCCAAGAGCGACACCGAAGAGTGGGTCGATCCGATCGTCGGTACGAGGCTGAACTTCGATATCAGCAGGGAGTGGAGCGTGGTGGTCGGGGGTGACATCGGCGGCTTTGGAGCCGCATCAAAGTTCACGTGGCAAGCCTCGGTCATGGCCTCGTATCACTTTTACGTCGGCTCGTGCAACTGGTCGTTTGATTTCGGCTACCGGGCCCTGGGTGACAATCGCGACAATCTCGGTCCCGCGGGCGGCGCTGAGTTCGACATCATCCTGTATGGCCCGGCGATCGGATTCACGGTTCAGTTCTAACCAACGCCGATGCGGTGCGATGACTGGAACTCTGCGGCGCCAGCATCGCTACCTCCAACGCCAAGTGCCCGCTCACGGCGCGACGAATCGCGCAGTGAGCGGGCTCTCGTTACAGCAACCCGTTCCGATCAGGCCTTGGGCTGCGGCTTGGGCATCACCTGCAACTCGTCGAGCTGCGATTGATCGACCGGTCCCGGGGCTTCGGTCATGAGGTCGCCGCCCGATTGGGTCTTGGGGAAGGCGATGACGTCGCGAATGTTGTCGGTGCCGACGATGTGCATGACCAATCGGTCAAGGCCAAAGGCGACGCCACCGTGCGGCGGTGCGCCGAACTTCAGCGCGTCCAGCAGGAATCCGAACTTGATCTTCGCGTCCTCGTCGGTGAGTCCGATGAGCGAGAAGACTTTCTTCTGCACGTCGGTGCGATGAATGCGGATAGAGCCGCCCGCGATCTCGCTGCCGTTGAGAACCAGGTCGTAGCCGGCCGAAAGGCACGCTCCGGGATCGCTTTCGAGGATCCCGAACTGATCGGGATTCGGCGACGTGAAGGGGTGGTGCAAGGCGACCCAGCGCTGGCCTTCCTCGTCATACTCAAACATCGGGAAGTCGACCACCCAGAGGAAGTTCCAGTTTCCTTCGGGCACAATCTTGAGATCGCGGGCGACCTTCTGCCGCAGCTCGCCCAAAGTCTTGGTTGCGATGTACCACTGATCGGAGGCAAATAGAACCAAGTCGCCCACTTCCAAGCCGAGGGCCTTCACGAGTTCGGCTTTCACCGGCTCGAGGAACTTGGCGATGCCGGTCTC
>JBBQCR010000328.1:0-4349 GCA_038318935.1 Phycisphaerales bacterium | reverse complement strand
CGGCCTTGCAATGTTCGAAAGGAAACCGAAGGATTGGAGTGTACCGCAGAGGGTCATCGCGCGTCTGCGATCGCGGGGACTTGCGATTTCGTCTGCCCCGAGCGAGTCCGCCTGGCCCTACGATCCGGACATGCTCTACCGCTTCATGAGGGCACTCGCCGAGAGCTTCCCCTTCGCCTGTTTCGCGGTGTTTGTGGTGGCGTTCTTCACCGCGTTGGCGTTCACGGTCATCTATCCGATCGTGCCGCTGTTCCTCTTGATGATCTCGATCTTCCTGCTCGTCGGGTTCGTGGTCGTAGCCCGAATCCTCCGCTGGCTGGAGCGAGCGGCGGCGCGGCGCGGACTGCGAAACAACCGTTGTCCGGCGTGCGCGGAACCGATCGAGAGCTACCGGATCGGAAACGAAGAGGTCCGCGAGTGTGTTCGCTGCCAGCGGGTGTTCCGCGTCGATGGCGAGACGTGGCAGCCCGATCCGGATCAGCCGGATGCAGTTTCATCGGACCGGTCTCGCGATCCGATTGATTCCGAGCGGTCGACGCTCACGGCGCAGTGATGATGGACGGATCGAGTCGATCGGCGATCACGGAGCGCTGTCGGGGTCGCCGCCGATGTCGACGTCGCTCCAATCGATCGACGCAGCTTCTTCGCGCCGCTTGCGAATCGCCTCTTCTGCCCGCTCCAAATCCTCGGCCCGAACCAAGACCTTCACCCGCCCCGGAGCTTCCGCGCGAAAGCTTCCCGTGAATCCGCCAGCGACGGCGCACGCGATGCCTGAGGCGATCAGTGTTTCGCGGACAAGCGACGCCTGCCACTCATCAGCGAAGGTTCCTGCAACGACGGTCTGATCGGGGCCGTGACCCTCGCCCTCGGGAAAGAGCTGTCGTTGGGGAGAGTCGTTGGGTTGGGACATGCGAGTTTCATTTCAGAGTGATGAGGGCCACAATCGAAGAAGTTCAGGATCGGACCGCGAAGTGCAAAGCTGCATCGCGGATCTGTTCGGCGACCTTCGCACTGCCGATGAGCATGCGCACACCGCACTTGGGTCGGATTCGGACGACCAACGGCTGTCCGGTCGCGAGCAGCGTGAGGCATTGTCTCGATCCGTCGTCGCCAGCGTTGCCGTCGGCTAGAAGCACGCGAACGACTTCGCGCAGAAGATGAAGATCTCCCGGATCGCACACCAGCGGGTCGCGGGTGTTCAACTCGACGGTGGCCTGCAACTCGATGTCCTGCCAGTGTTGGTTGCTCGCCAAGCCCGGACTGACGATCTCGAACACGCTGCGCCAGTTGGTGGATGGAACCAGATAGAGCGGCGCCAGATGCAGCTTGTGGAGGACCGCCTCAAGCGTCGCAGCAACTCGATCGATCGCCACCTCGATCTGAATGCACGTGGGGTCGCGCCGGTATCCCTCGGCAGGTCCGAGCAGAGCTGTCGCTGCGTGCATCGCAGGATCCAGGGAAAACTCCAGCGGCGGGGCGGGCGACTCGCGCTGCGCATGCACACCATGCGCACCATGCGTCTCGTGCTGACGTTCCGGTCGGCTCTCGACGATGCCGTGGCCCTTGAGTGCTGGCCAAATCTCTTGAAGTCCGACGAATTCCACGCCGCGTTGCTCCTGGAGGGCGGCACACGGTGGTGCTTCCGCCGACCGCACTCTAACGCGCCATCTTCTCCCTACAAGCGTGTACCATCCCGCTTTCCTCATGCGAACTGTTCTCTTCGTCTGCACGGGCAATACCTGCCGCTCGCCGATGGCCGAGGGAATTGCTCGAATTCTCCAGCGGCAGGGCAAACTGCCGGCAGATCTCTTCTTCGCCTCCGCCGGGACTGCCGCTGCCGATGGTTGGGCGATCAGCGAAGAGACGGGCGAGGTTCTGCGACGACTCGGCGGTGATGTCGAGGGTCACTCGAAGCCGCTGACCGCCGCTATGGTTCGGAAGGCGGAACTGGTCTTGGGAATGACCAAGAGCCACGTCGGCGGCGCTCGTGCGCTGGTCGGCGTGGACACGCCTGAAGCCAAGAAGGTCCACACCCTCGATCCCAACGGTGACATCGCCGATCCGATCGGGCATGATCAGGACGCCTACGACGCTGTCAGTCGTCGACTCCTGCACCTGATTCCGGAACGACTCACAGAGATGCTGAAGCCATGAAGATCGCGCTAGGCAGCGACCACCGCGGCCTGATCGTCGCCAACGCTCTCGTGAATCACCTTCGCGCGGAGGGGCACGAGGTTGACATTCTCGGCGAATGCAGCGGATCGTCGTCGGACTATCCGGATGTCGCGTGGTTGGTGGCCCGTGCGGTCGGTGCGAACCAGGCCGATCGCGGCATTCTCATCTGCGGCACTGGCATCGGCATGTGCATCGCGGCGAACAAGCTTCCCGGCATTCGCGCCGCGATGGCCCAGGACGAGCTCGCGGCCCAACTCAGCCGCACCCACAACGACGCCAACGTTCTCTGCCTTTCGGCTGATCTCATCGGCCAGACGCTTGCGAAGCGCGTCGTCGACGTCTGGACGCGCACGCAGTTCGAGGGTGGTCGCCATCAGCGGCGCCTCAACAAGATCGCGGCCATCGAGCGCGGCGAAGATCCGGCCGGCGTCAAGAGCTGATACGGATCGTGATTGACTGCCGCGCGCGAGCGCGTCGCAGTCTGCCGGATTCTCCAGAGCGAGTGTGCGCCACAATTCGTATGAGGCGTCAACTCGCGAAGCCGCGAACCAGGTCGTAGAGCAGACGCACGCCGAATCCCGTCGGACCTGGAACGGTGCAGAGATCATTGGTGCCCTCGACGCTGGCAACGCCGGCGATGTCGACGTGGGCCCATGGAATCTGCTCGTCGACGAAGAACGAGAGGAACGCACCGCCCATCAGGGGATGCGCAAGCCTGCTGGGATTGGAGTTGATGAGATCGGCATGCTGGCTGCGCATGTGATCGCGGTGCTCATTCCACAGCGGAAGATGCCACACGCGATCACCGCTCGATTCGCCCGCACGTTCAACGCGGCCGCGGAGATCGGCGTCGTTGCACATGAGTCCTGCACACCAGGAGCCGAGAGCCACCACAACGCCGCCAGTGAGCGTTGCCATGTCGATGATGTGCGTGGGCTTCAAGGTCTTGCACGCCCACGACAGCGCGTCGGCAAGCACCAGACGTCCTTCGGCATCGGTGTTGGTCACTTCGACGGTCATCCCGTTGTACATCGTGATGATGTCATCGGGACGGTAGGAGTTGCCGGAGACCATGTTCTCGGCGGCGGGAAGCAGCGCCGTGACGCGCACCGGCATCTTGGCCGACGCGATGGCGTGCATCGCGCCAAGGACCGCCATGCCGCCGCACTTGTCGTACTTCATGCCCTTCATGCCGTTGTTCACCTTGAGCGAGTAACCGCCGGTGTCGTAGGTGATGGTCTTGCCGACGAGGCAGACGTGCGTGCGCTTGGCGCCGCGAGCCACCTTCGTCGGCTTCCAGTCGAGGACGATCAGGCAGGGCTTGGCTTCGGATCCGATGCCGACGTTGACGAGCCCGCCCATGCCGAGTCGCTTGGCTTCCGCGAAGGAAATGACGCGACACGAAAGACGGTGCGATCGTGCCAGTCGCTTCGCTTGCTCTGCAACCCAGGCGGGCACGCAGATGTTTGGTGGTGTCGCCGCGAGTTCGCGGGCATAGTTCACGCTTGTCCCAAGCGCCAAGCCAAGCGCCGCGCCTTCGCGAAAATCAGCGTCGTTGCCATCGACCGAGAGCGAGCCTTCGGCGGCCTTTCGCGTCGAACCGCTCCCGTCAAACGACGTCACCCGCCAATTCGCGAGTGCCAGTCCTTCACCAAACGCCCGACCGAGGGCGACGCGATCCGCGCTCTTTGGCAAGGCATCGCCGAGGTCGATTCGCACCTTTGCGATCCGGTCGTTGCGATAGAGCACCTTCACCAGCTTCGCGCCGGCCGAACGAATCGAACTCTCACTCACGCCGTCCCGCTTGCCCAGCCCGAGCAGGATCGTGTGCCCGTCGACGACGCGGCATTCGCCGTTGTCCGCGAGAAAGCCCGATGCTCCGCCGAATCGCTTGAGAACGTGGGCGAGGTTGTCCGAAGACAGGCAGTGCACATGGACGGTGGACTTGGACGCGCTGATGCGCGAGCCGGACGCGGGAGAGATCGTGCGGTACACGGGGGGTAGATCCTTGAGAGTCGCGACAGGATACTGATTCAGCGCGGGCGAAGCGGCCGAGAGCGTTGCGTGAGTGGCTGATACGCTCCACCTGTGATTCGCGTTGCATCCATCGTTCTTCCTTGGCTCCTTACGATGTCGATTGCTGCGGGCGAAACCCGATTTCGGGTGAACGTTCC
>JBBQCR010000327.1:0-4369 GCA_038318935.1 Phycisphaerales bacterium | reverse complement strand
CCGCGATTTCGCTGTTGGCGATGGTGGCGATGACTTCGGCCCCGCTGACGGCCCAACCGAACGCGCAATACTGCCAATCGAGTCGCGCCGTCCCCTCGCGCGAAAGACACAGGAAGAACTGCGAGCCCGCCGAATCCGGCGCGTCATTGCGGGCCATCGAGATGACGCCAAAGTCGTGGGGCAGTTCGCTGGGTTCCA
The DNA here is from genome assembly GCA_038318935.1 of Phycisphaerales bacterium. Classification (GTDB taxonomy): domain Bacteria; phylum Planctomycetota; class Phycisphaerae; order Phycisphaerales; family SM1A02; genus JAEUIT01. Next base: position 4,171 of record JBBQCR010000327.1, on the reverse strand, counting down.
GCGGCAGGTCGTATCCCGCGCTGCCATCGCCGGTGCCGGTCGGATCACCGCCTTGGATGACGAATGGACGACCCTGACGATCGAACTTCACCACGCGATGGAAGGGTGTGCCGTCGTAGAACCCTCCTTCGACAAGGGTGCGGAAGTTCCACGCCGTATTAGGTGCGAACTCCGGCGCCATCGCGATGCGAATCGCTCCTTGATCGGTGGTCAGTACGACATCGCGATCGGGATAGATACGCAGACCGCTGATGGGCGTGGGATCACCCTTTGCCCACAACTCCTTCAGCTTCGCGTACTCCGCGTTGTCCGGCTCGAGCAGCCGATCTCCCCAACCGATGATTCGCGTGTACGGCTGCTTGCCGTCGGGCCGGAGTGCGCTCGCGGTTCGGATGAGTGGTCGGCTGAGCAGCGGTTGGGCGACCCAAGGAGTCCCGATCGGCGTTCCGTTCTTGGCGACCTGAAGCCAGTGGGTCACTGGAATGGTGGAGATTGCCGGGATTCTCGAAGCCAGGTCGAACGATTCGCCAGCGGCGATGCTCGTCCTGCCAGCCTCGACTCCCTTGGCATCGAGCAGCAGAAGATCGAAGGTCTGGTCGGGAGCGGCACCGTCGATGACGGCTCGAATCGGCTTCCCGACGCCGTGGTAGAGACCATCAACCCGCAAGGACAGCCCCATGGCCGAGCCGGAGCCCGGAACCTGTGCAACGACGGGTGTGGACGCGAGAACGGTGAGCGAAAGAGCGACGGCGAGGGCCGGGACGTGCATCGAGGACTCCTTAGAATGCCGACATGACGGTTGTCCATCCAAACGCCCATCAGACCGCGACGATCGCCCGCACGCAACTCAAGGTGGGCCTAGAAGTCCACGTTGAGCTCGCGACGCGAACCAAGATGTTCACCCGCGTGGCCAATGCCGCCCATCCGGACCACTACGACGCCCCGCCGAACTCGCTGGTCGATCCCGTCGTGGCAGCGCTCCCGGGCGTCCTGCCGGTCATGAACCGGCGGGCGGTCGAGATGTCGATCATGGTCGGCTTGGCGCTCAACTGCACCATCGCCCGCTTTTCGAAGTGGGACCGCAAGAACTACTACTACCCCGACCTTCCGAAGGGCTATCAGATTTCGCAGTACGACTTGCCGCTGTGCGGCGACGGCGCGATCGATATCCCGACCGCAGGCGGCACCAAGCGGATCGGCATCATCCGTGCCCATCTCGAGGAGGACACCGGCAAGCTCGGCCACGAGCTTCCCGGCGGTCACCACTACGCGGGTTCGCTCGTTGACCTCAATCGCGCGGGCACGCCGCTCCTGGAGATCGTCACCGAACCGGACTTCGATTCTGCCGACGATGTGGTCGCGTTCGCGCGAGAGCTCCGCAACATCTGTCGCTTCCTCGGCGTGACTGGCGGGATCATGCAGAAGGGGCACATGCGTTTTGAGCCCAACGTCAACGTGATCATCGAGACCACCGACGGTCGGCAGTACGCGACGCCGATTGTCGAGGTGAAGAATCTCAATTCCTTCAAGGCGGTCAAAGGGGCGGTCGAGTTCGAGGCGGTGCGGCAGGTGGAGGAGTGGAAGCGCACCGGTCGCATCATGGGGCGCGGGGCCAAGAGCACCCGCGGCTGGGACGACGAACGCGGAGCGACGGTGCTGCAGCGCGAGAAGGAAGACGCTCACGATTACCGTTACTTCCCCGATCCCGATCTCGTGCCCGTGGTGGTGAGCGACGCATGGCTTGAGGAGATTCGCGCGACCTTGCCGGAGTTGCCTATCCAGCGAAAGGCCCGCTACGAGCGCGACTTTCAGCTTCCGCCGAAAGACGCCCTCGCGCTCGTTGACGACGCTGAACTTTCGTTCCTCTTTGATGACGCGACGTTGCTCGTCGCCAAAGCCAGCGTCTTCTCCGGCACGCGTGACGCGGGCTACGCGATCGGCAAGTTGCTTCTCAACAACGTCGGCAAGCGGGCCAACGAACTCAGCATCACGATCGCCGAAACGGGGCTGACCGCGAGTCAGATCGCGGAGCTTGCGACCATCAAGGAGAAGTCGGAGATCGGCGCCCAAGCCGTCGATCCGATCCTCGCCGAGTTGACGAGTCCGTCCGGGCATGGTGCCGGACCGCGAGCGGTTGCTGAGCGGCTCGGTCTCGTGCAGATCAGGGACGCCGGTCAGCTCGATGCGTGGTGCGCGGCCGCGATCCTGGCCCAGCCGCAGGCGGCAGCGGATCTCGCCGCGGGCAAAGACACGGCGATCGGACGTCTTGTCGGTCACGTGATGAAGCTCTCCGGCGGCAAGGTTGACGCGACGGAAGTGCAGCGCACGCTGCGCGCGAAGGTCGGGCTGAGCTGATCGACCGCACGCAGGACAAACGCATGGATCGCACACACCGCCAACAGCAGCGCCGAGCGAGCGGCCGTATCGACCAGGACATCGCAGAGGTCCTCATCGACGAGGACGCGATCGCGAGGCGAGTGCAGGAACTCGCCGACACGATCGCTCGCGACTATGCCCACGACGAGGGATCGCGCCTGGTGATCGTGCCGGTCCTCACCGGAGCGTTCATGTTCCTCGCCGACATCGTTCGCGACCTCCCGCACAAGATCCGCATCGAAGTCGTCACCGTCTCGAGCTACCCGGGAGCGGCGACCGTCAGCAAGGGAGCGGCGCTGGTCGGCGTCCTTCCGAAGGCACTTGAGGGGCGCGACGTCCTGATCCTCGACGACATCCTTGATTCCGGCCAGACGCTTGGGCTCCTTCAGGACGAGATTCAGAATCGCCGGCCGCGCAGCGTGCGGACGTGTGTTTTTCTCAGGAAGCAATGCCCGCGCACGCGCGAGGTCACCTGCGACTATGTCGGATTCGATATTCCGGACGCGTTCGTGGTCGGATACGGTCTCGACTTCGATGGCTTCTACCGCAATCTGCCCTACGTCGGCGTTCTCCGTCGTGAAGGGATCGCGCCATGACGACCGAATTAGACAAGTCCTTGCGCTCCGGAGCACCCTCCGGGCGCACTCTCGCTCTGGAGAATCCAGCCTGCTGCGACGCGTTTGAGCGGACCAGCCAATCACGATCGGTCGTTCTCGAATCTCCGACGATTTCAGGCGATCGCGATCGCTACGCCGCTGCGGCCCAAGCGGTTGAGGCCGCCGACGACAGCCTGCACGGCATCGCCTATCTGTTGCAACCCGGCGAACTCGTGCTGCTGTTCCTGAAGCCGCATCCCCTCTTCATCGTGCTGGGATCGGGCTCGTCGCTGCTGGGGATCGCGCTGGTGACGTTCTTCCTCGCGTGGATGGATCGCCGCTTCCCCGGCCTGCCGTGGCATGACAGCACGATCATCGCGATGGGCGTCGTCTGCGGCATCTGCCGGCTGCTCTGGCAGGGGCTCGAGTGGACTTCGCGAGTCTACATCCTCACCGATCGTCGCGTGATCCGCCGCAAGGGCGTGTTGCGCGTGAGCGTGTTCGAGTGCCCGTTGTCGAAACTTCAGCAGACGAGTGTCTACCAAAGCCTGCGTGAGCGCTTGTTCTTCCTTGGCTCTGTCTACTTCGCGACCGCCGGCGCGGCGAGTTTCATCGCCCTCTGGGAGTTTGTCGCCCGTCCGTTCGATGTGCAACGGACGGTCGCGGAAGCGATCGAACGGTATGGCCGGCGTCGCGACTGAAGACGTCGGTCGGCGGCACTCGCATCCAACGTCCCGGCGTGTCTCGCTACTTCCCGCGGCCAACCAGGAAGTAGATGATCAGTCCGACAAGCGGAAGGAGAAAGATCAGGAGGAGCCAGAGCACCTTGTTCAAAAGTGGCTTGCCCGATGACACGATCTCAAACGCGGCGATGATGAAGAGGATCAGATGGATGAGGCCGAGAATCTGATAGAGCATGACTGTGGCTCCTGCCGCGATGCGGCGACGGACACGGGGTGAATCAAGCCTCCGGTCGACGATCGAGTGCGCCATTCATACCAGAGACTCACCGCCGGCACCGGTGCAGACTCGTTGCAGCCCTGAGCGTCGATCGCGTTCGGTCCACCACACGACGGCGGCCCGCGCGACATCCGTCGCACAAAGCCGCCGTCGTAGTATTGGTCAGGCCAGGATTTCGCGTCAGCCGCCGCAGCCGTTCACGTCGACGGTCATTTCATACGCACCTGTTGCGCCTTGGT
>JBBQCR010000326.1:0-4381 GCA_038318935.1 Phycisphaerales bacterium | reverse complement strand
CTGTTGGGGTATCCGCCCTGCGCCCCCCGCGGCCCCCAAAACCCGCGGCTCACTTTTTTTCCCTCGTCAATTCCAAACCAATGGGCGCCCCGCGATGGGCGCGGCCCGCCACGTTTTTGTGCAGCTTGTTTCCCGCTCAACCACTTGGTCGCCGGGCTGGCTTCCACGTGGGATCGATCGGGCTTTCGATGACGCTGACCGATGAGACGTTTTCGCCGTCAAAGTGCATGGTTGAAAACTCGGCGGGCCACGCGCGATGACGCTCGTAGGCGAGTCCGCGCTGCTCGGCGCACTCGCGGAGAAAGCGACGCTCGTCGAATCGGGTCCACGCCGCTCCAGCGCCACAGCCGATCACGAAGGCGATTCCGCACACGATGCCGAAGCGACGCAAGGTCGCCAACCCGAATTGCCACGGCGGCAGAAGCGCACGGTCGGTTCCGCACTCCGGGCATCGATCGTTGGCCGCAGGATCGTCCGCGTGGGCGTGGCCGCAGGATGGGCACAATCCTCGCAATCGCCGCCGCGCCGGGCGACGATGCAGGTACCACAGTTCCAACACATCCGCGAGCGGAGCGAGCCAGACAATGAAGCCGGCCATGACGACACTGGCGGCGATGCACTGAGCCATCACCGAAAGGGTGAAGCCCACCCCCCCAAGGAGTCCGCGTGCCACGCAGAACACCACGAAGAAATAGATCGCCAACAGCAACCCGAAGGCGGTCAGGTACGCGACCAGGCCGGTGAGCGGTACGCCCGAAGCGTCCTGTTCCGAGTTCCATGGCGCTCGCTCGCTCATCGAGTCGCATACTACTATCCGCCTCGAGACTGCGATCAGCCCCGACAATGCGTCTGCAACGAAGCCCGGAGAATGGACCTGATGACGACAGCGACCAGTGAACTCGCCATCGACGTGCGGCACGCGAGCAAGACCTATCGAAGGAAGGTCTACGCACTTCGAGACGTCTCGCTGCAGGTGGCTCCCGGCGAAATCTTCGGGCTGCTCGGCCCCAACGGGGCTGGCAAGAGCACGCTGGTCAAGATTCTGATGACGGTCATCCGGCCGACGAGCGTCGAAGGGAGCATGCTCGGCCGGCCGATCGGACACAAGCCGACGCTCCGTTGGGTCGGCTACCTGCCCGAGCACTTGCGATTCCCGAGCTATCTCGACGGCTGGCAGGCGGTGAGCTACTTCGGAGCACTGAGTCTCGTTCCCGCCGCCGAACGACGCAAGCGCGGCCGCGAGTTGCTTGAGCTCGTGGGCATGTCGCAATGGCTCACCCACAAGATCTCGACCTACTCCAAGGGCATGCGGCAGAGGCTCGGCCTCGCGGTCGCCCTCATCGCCGACCCGCAGATCATCGTGCTCGACGAACCGACCGACGGCGTCGATCCCGTGGGACGCAAGGAGATTCGCGATGTGCTCCTTGAACTGCGGCGCCGCGGCAAGACAGTGTTTGTGAACAGCCACCTGCTCGGCGAACTCGAACTGGTCTGCGATCGCGTCGCGATCATGAGTAAGGGAACAGTCATCCGGCAGGGAACAATCGACGAGTTGACCAGACGATCAAAGCGATACGAGTTCGTGATCGTCGGCGATGCCCCGAAGGATTCGACGACCGACGCGATGCTCAAGCAGTTCGCGGCGCGTTGCGAATCGCGACCGCAGGACCAGACCACGTTCATCGAACTCAACACCGCTGATCCAACGGAAGTGCAACCCTTCGTCGATCTGCTGCGAGCTCGCGGCGTGACGATCATCTCCGCCCGACCGGTGCGTCAGTCGCTTGAGGACCTCTTCATGGCGACGATCCGCGACGAGGGCGACAAGACTCCCGGCGCCGTCATGGGCAATGGACAGGCGCACGCGAAGGGAGCCCACTGAGATGCAGACCTTCGCCCTGCTTCTTGACTCGTGGCGGCTGCTCGTCAGCCGCAAGCTGTTTTGGCTCACGCTTGTTCTCAACGTGCTGGTCGTCGTGCTCTACGGATCGATCGCCATCACCGAGTCCGGCGTGTCGCTGGGGTTCGGATTGTGGGAGATTGAGAGCGAGCAGTTCCGCGCCGGTTCGGGACTCGCGAAGACGGTGCTGCTGCCATTCATCAACTACCAACTGATCTCGTTCTGGCTCGCGTGGGTCGCGACGGGGCTCGGTCTGATCACGACGGCGTCGATCTTCCCTGACTTCCTGGCCGAAGGCGCCATCGACATGGTGCTCGCGAAGCCGATGTCCCGCGCCAAGGCCTTCTTCGTGAAGTACCTCGGAGCGCTGCTTTTCGTCGTGATGCAGGTGACGATCTTCTGTCTGGGTTCCTTCATCGTCGCCCGAGTCCGCCTAGGCGAATGGCAGTGGATGCTCTTCGCGTCGATTCCGCTGGTCACGCTCTTCTTCTCGTACATCTACTGCGTGAGCGTGCTGGTTGGGGTCATGACCCGATCGTCGATCGCAGCGATCCTTGCAGCGGCCATCTTCTGGATGTCGTTGTGGGCCGTGCAGTCCGCCGAACGGGTAACTCATCGCATCTACGCCGGCTTCGCGATCGAGGTGGAACTCCGCGAGAAGATGTTGGCGCGAGACAAGGTCGACTTCGACGCGATGACCGCCAAAGGTATGACCAGCGATGACAACGCCTACGAGCGTCTGCGAGGCGAGATCGAATCTCTGGACAAGCGGATCGACGATCGTCGCGCGACGCGCGACACTGCGGCATCGTGGTTCAACGGATTCCATCTCGCATCGAGTGCCTTGCCGAAGACGCAGGCGACGATCTCGCTGCTCGATCGCTGGTTCGCGAGCAACTCGGATCAGCCGACGTCCCTGACCGAGATGCTCATGACCACCGCCTCGCGACGTCGTGCCCAGCGTGATCTGGATGCGGCCGACTTCGTGCCGGAAACCGACGACGACGTCGAGCGGCTGGTCGGCCGCCGAACCGACGCTCGCGTGACGCGCGAGGAGAACGAACGATCGTTGCCGTGGGTGCTCGGCACGAGCGTCGCATTTGAGTTGGCGGTGCTGGGCGTCGCGGTGTGGATCTTCCGTCGTCGCGACTTTTGAGAGTCGCGTTCACGCGCCCAGTTCACGCGCCCAGTTCGCGCCCGCGTTCCGCTGCGGCAGCGAGCGCGTCGCGCATCACCGCCCGCAGTTCGCGTTGCTCCATCACCTGGATCGCGGCCGCTGTGGTGCCGCCCTTACTGGTGACTGAAGCCCGCAAATCCTTCGCGTCGATCGCACGATCTTCGAGCATCTTCGCGGCCCCGGCGATCGTCTGACGTACGAGGTCGCGGGCAGTGGTCCTGTCGAAGCCGAGCGCCACCGATGCGTCTTCCCACGCCTCAGCGAGGAGAAAGAGATACGCCGGCCCGGAACCACTCGTCGCGGTGATCGCGTCGAGCATGCGCTCCTCAACGCGCACGGTGCGGCCCACCGCGCCGAAGAGTCGTGCGGCGAGTTCGTCGTCACCGTCGCGAGCGCCCGCGCCGAGCGCGAGTCCGGTCATACCGAGGCCTACGCGGCATGGCGTGTTCGGCATGGCGCGAACCGTTGCGTGCGCTCTCGTGTCAGCGATCGCCGCGAGGATCTTGGTGCCGGAGATACCTGCCATCACCGAGATGAACACGGTGCGTTGCTGGCGTCCGCCGAGGCCGCGAGCGATCTCCGGGAACGATTGAGGCTTCACGGCCAGCAGCACCTGCTGAGCCTCGGCCGCAAGCGCACAATCATCGCCGGTGACGCAGCCCAAAGCACTTGCCTCGGCCCGCTTGGTTCGATCGCTTTCGATGACCACGAGTTCCGAGGCGACGAGAACCCGCGACTGGAGGGCGCCAGCGACAACGGCTTGTCCGATGTTGCCGAAGCCGATCACCGCGAGTCGCGTGGCCGAGTGGCTTGCCATGTGGGCAGTATGTGACGGAGGATCGTGGATGGGTGGGTTGCAACGGGCGATTTCGTCAGCGACGAATCGACCTCTATACTGGCCAGCTATGGCCCGCCCCGGCTACAGCGCCACGTACGTCCTCGAATTCGAGCAGCCGATCCTCGACATCGAGAAGCAGATCGACACTCTCACCGAGGGACCGACCGCTGAGCAATTCGCCGCGGAAATCACGTCGCTCGAGGAGACTCGCAAGAGTCTTCTCAGCAAGACCTACGCTTCGCTGAGCCCTTGGCAGACTGTTCGAGTCGCCCGCCATCCGCAGCGACCGCAGACCTCCGACTACATCCAATTGCTGTGTCGCGATTTCTGCGAACTGCACGGCGATCGTCGCTTCGGCGACGACCCCGCGATCATCACGGGATTCGCCCGCATCGGCTCGATGAAGGCATTGGTGATCGGACAGCAGAAGGGCAAGACCGTTGCGGAGAAGGTCGCGTGCCACTTC
>JBBQCR010000325.1:0-4401 GCA_038318935.1 Phycisphaerales bacterium | reverse complement strand
GTGGGGCTGGTGATGCACATGGCAATTCCTAACCCGTGGCGCCCGCCGCTTTTTTTCGGCCCATCCCGCCCCCCCGCCCCCAAAAAACCGGGGGGGCCGCGCTGTTTAATCGGGCGCGGCCCTTCGACTTCTTGGATCAGTGAACCGTCGCTTTCAGTCCCAGGCGCCGAGCAGAATCGCCAGATCCGCCGCATCGACGGTGCCATTGCCGTCGAGGTCGCCGCTGCCAGGACCACCCCATTGACCGAGGAGGATCGCAAGATCCGCTGCGTCCACGACGAAGTCACCGTTGAGGTCGCCGATGACCGGCGGCGGCAAGACGAGCTGACCGCGGATCGCGCCACCCGGGAACGGTGCGGTGTGCACGTTCAGGTAGAAGCCGGCGGGATTGGCGATGATCTGATCGAGCAGCGCGTCGGTCGTCGCGACCTGTCCGATCAGCGTGCCTGCACCGCCACTGGTTGCGACGCCAAAGTCGATGAAGACCGGCCCGCTGGTGCCGAAGTCTCCCTTATGTACGTGGAAGAGGGTCGGCCGATCGATGTCGGTGTACGTGAGGTTCCAGAAGACCTTGTTCACACCGGTGTCGAACCAGATCGAGCCCGCGCCGCTTCCGTCGGGATCACCACCGCCGACTTCCTGCGAGCCGCTCAAGGTCACGCTTGGAATGAGAAAGGGCACCTGAGCGCGGATCGCGCCGCCGGGAAACGTGCTGTTGTGGATGTTGACGTAGAAGTTCTGGGGATTCGCCAAGATCGCGGTGATGTTCGCCGCCGAGGTCACCTTGGAATTGATGAGGGTGCCCGGGCCGCCGCTGGTGGCAACGCCGAAGTCGATCAGAACCGCGCCGTTGGTACCGTCCTGGGCGGTGTGAATGTGCATCAGCGTCGGCGGATTGATGTTCGCGTAGACAAAGTTCCACGACAGCGTGTTGGTCGAGGGATCGACGGTGAGCGTGCCGGATCCAGTGCCGTCGGCATCGCCCGCTGGCGACTCCTGCGCACCCGTGAACGTCAGCGAGAAGACTGTCGACGCTGACGCGAATGCGCTGATCGACAAGGCCATCGCGGCGGGAACAAGCAATCGGACAAGCGAACGGACGTGCGATCTGATCTGTCGATGCAATTCGGGCATGTGTTTCTCTCCTCGACGAGTTGTCATTGCGTGCGGTCGACCGGCGACCTTGGCGCTGAAGAGCGTACTCCCAACCACCGGTTCGCGATGCACAAACTTTGTGAGGATTTCCATACGCCTGCGGTGGTGCGTCGATCTGTCAGCCTGCTGCGGCATCGGCGTCGAGATACCAACGCAACTCGCCCGCCAGCGGCCGCACGCCGACGATGGGCAGGGAGTGCCAGTCCGCGGACGCGGCATTGGCCTGTTCCACCACTCGTGCAACCGTCTTCGCCTTGGATGCCCCGCTGACCATGACCGCGATGAACCGGGCCGCATTGATCAGCGGATAGGTCATCGAGATCCGGTCGGGCGGAGTCACGCGCGGACCGGTGCACTTGACGACCAGGCGCTCACGCTCGTTCAGCGCCGGATGATGGGGGAAGAGACTCGCGGTATGTCCATCCGCGCCCATGCCCAAAAGAACCCAGTCGAGTCGGTCTTGGCCTTTCTCGCGCCAACGGAGATGCTCGCGCAGCTCCTTCTCGTAGAGTTCGGCGGCATCCGGCAGGATCGCGAAGATCGGATGCACCTGCTCAGGCGGAATGCCCGAGTGATCGACGATGATCTCCTTGATGTGCCGAAAATTGCACGCATTGTCGTCAAATGGAACGCAACGCTCATCGACGATCCACAGATGCGTTCGCGTCCACGGGAACGAGCGCAGATTCGGGTCGTACATCAACCGTTCGTAGAGCGGCATCGGCGTTGAACCGCCTGAGAGGGCGATATGCACATCGCCGAACGTACGAACGCAATTCTTGGCGTGTACCAGGAGATCCGCGGCAATGGCATCGATGAGTTGATCCGCGCTGCGGGCGACGGTGACCGCGCCCGGAAGCGAGGGAGGTGACGGCGGGATTTCGTCGAGGCGATAGGTCTCGCCCTCGTCAGGAACGCGGTCCGGCAGCATGAGCGCATGATGTCAGAAGCCTCGCGGCAACGCGAGCGCATCAGAGCAGCCGCCCGTCATTTCCTCTCGCGCTTGCGGCGGGTCCGCGACGCATCGGAGCTCATGCAGGGTTGTGCCATGCTCGCCCGTCGCAGGCCAGAAGTGCATCCGCGGACGCCGGTCCCCAGGTTCCGCAGGCGTAGTTCGCGTGAATGCCTTTGCGAAGCGCTGCGGATCGCTCGTCAAGAAACGGCATGACGGCATTCCACGCGCCTTCTACTTCGATGCGACTCTTGAAGAGCGTCTGATCGCCGCGCATCGCGTCGACGATGAGCGGGCCGTACGCCTCGACGGGCTCGACGCCGAAGCGCTGGTCGTAATCGACAGCCATCTCCGCCGAGTCGATGCGCATCCCGCCACCCGGGACTTTGCACTCGAAGCGCAGGCTGAAGATGCCGCGCGGTGCGACTTCGATGATCATGCGGTTGGGTGGTCGCGGCCAGTCGCGCATCACGCTGTCGACATTGCGGAAGAGATTCGCCGCGGGCTCCTTGAACTCGACGACGATCTCGGTGCGCTTCGCCCTCAGCTTCTTGCCGGAGCGAATGAAGAAGGGCGTGTCGGCCCAGCGCCAGTTGTCGAAGTGAACTTTCAGGGCCGCATACGTTTCGGTCGTCGTTCCGGGCGTCACGCCGGGAAGCTCGTGAAAGGCAGCTTCCTTGCCGTCGCTCGCGTACTGGCCGAGTGCCGCATGCGTGAGGATGTCGTCACCGGTCGGGCAGCTCATACCTTCGATGACCTTGGTCTTCTCGGCACGGATAGCTTCGGGTGAGTAGCTGGTCGGCGGCTCCATCGCGATGAACGCAAGAATCTGGAAGAGATGCGACTGGAGCATGTCACGGATGGCGCCGGTCTGGTCGTAGAAGGCGACGCGCTGTCCGACGCCGACCGTCTCGGCAGCGGTGATCTGCACATGATCAACGTACTGCCAGTTCCAAAGTGGCTCGAACATGGTGTTGGCGAAGCGGAACACCAACAGGCTCTGCACGACTTCCTTGCCGAGATAGTGGTCGATGCGATAGATCGACTCCTCTTCGAACACCCGCCCAAGCGCTCTGTTCAGACTTGCGGCGCTGACTGCGTCGTGGCCGAATGGCTTCTCGACGATGATCCGCTGCCACGAGCGGGTATCGCGATCGATCGAGCACCAACGCTTGCCCTCGGCGACGAGTCCAGCGGTTTCGATCTCCGCCACGATGGGCTCGTAGAGATTCTCGGCGACCGACATGAAGAACAGCAGATTGCCCTGCGTCCCGTGCTCCGCCGCCATCTCCTCGAGCTTCTGCTTGAGAGCGGGATAGCAATCCGGCTTGACCGCATCGCCAGTGAAGTAGTGAATTCGGGTCGCCAGCGATCGCCAGGTCGACTCATCGATTTCCTTTGCATGTTCCTGCACCCACGGCTTCAGTTCCTGCCGCCACTGGTCGTCGCTCTTGGTGGATCGACTCACACCGAGGATGCGGGTCTTCGCGTGCAGCGCACCGGTCTTGGTCATCTCGTACATCGCGGGGATGAGCTTGCGCGAAGTGAGATCGCCGGAAGCGCCGAAGATGACGAGGATGCATGGTTCAGCTTGCAGCATGGAGAGACTCTTGGAACCGCCGTCAATGGATCCGGTCACGGCCGGGGATGGTGCTTCTTTACCACGTCACGAAGTGCGCTGCGATCGACGTGGGTGTAGATCTGCGTGGTAGCGATGTCCGCATGGCCAAGCAGTTCCTGCACCACGCGCAGGTCGGCCCCCCCACGCACCAGATGCGTGGCGAACGAATGCCGCAGGGTGTGCGGATGAACATCGTGCAGTTGGGCGATGCGGGCGTATTTCTTCACGATCTGCCAGACCGCCACGCGCTCCAGTGGTCGGCCGCTGAAGGACAGCAGCAGTCGGTATTCATCACGACCGTCCTTGCGACGGGTCAGATGCGGACGACACTCGGCCAGATACTGACGCACGAGTTCCTGAGCGGGCGTTCCGATCGGTACGACGCGCTGCTTCGAGCCCTTGCCCGTGACCGTGAGCATGCAGAGCGTGTCGTGATACTCGTTGAGCCGAAGCGCTCCGACTTCCGAGGCCCGAAGTCCGGCAGCCCACACCAGTTCGAGCATCGTGCGATCGCGCAGCCAAAGGTCGCCGTGTTCCGGCGATGGAGCCTGTACGAGCGCGGTCATCTGGTTGGGGCTGAGGACGCCCGGTATCCGCTTCCAGCGCGTCGGTCGCTCGAGCAATCGCGAGGGATCGGTGGGTACGCGCCGATTGGCGAAGAGATAGCGGAAAT
>JBBQCR010000324.1:0-4425 GCA_038318935.1 Phycisphaerales bacterium | reverse complement strand
CGTGGCGCGCTCGGGTCAGACCGGTCACATCCGCCCGCGTGAGGAGACCGGTCCGCGCGTCGAGTCAGCCATCACCGAGGCCCTGGGCCTTGAAGCGGTGGCGGCGCTGGCAGTGCCCCTCTCGGTAAGTTCGTCGGCTGGAAGCGAGACGATCGGCGTACTCCTCCTCGTCGGTTCGGAGGCCCGCGCCGGATTCAGCGAGGATGAACTGAAGCACGTGCAGCACGTTGCCGCGATGGCGACCTTGGCGCTTGAGCGTGCACGACTGGTGCGAGCCATGATCATGCGCATGGTCGCGATGGCCGAGATGCGCGATCCGACCGAGACCGGCGCGCATGTTCGGCGGGTCGCGGGATTCAGCATTGCGATCCTCGATCAATGGGCCCGTCCGCGCGGCATCACTGGCGACGAATTGCAGCGCCTACGAGACCGGCTCTACATCTCGGCTCTGTTGCACGATGTCGGCAAAGTCGGCATCTCCGACGCGATCCTCCAGAAACCAGGAAAGCTCGATCCCGGCGAACGGGCGACGATGGAGCGGCACACCGTGATCGGTGCCCGACTCTTCGGCGGAATGCGCACCGACTTCGATGACGCCGCCCGCGACGTCGCTCTGGAACACCACGAACGATGGGACGGTGGTGGATATCCCGGTGTTGATCCCCAGGGAGCTCAGCGCCCGCGAAAGGGCGAGGACATTCCGTTGTTCGCTCGAATCGTCGCGATCGCCGACGTTTTCGATGCCCTCGCATCGAAGCGGTCCTACAAGGAACCTTGGCCCGAAGAAAAGGTCGTCGAGCATCTCCGCAGCGAGGCCGGTCGCCACTTTGACCCCGAACTCGTCGCGGCGGCGCTCGAGGCACTGCCGATCTTCCGACGCATTCAGCAGCGGTTCTCCGAAGGGCATCTCACCAATGTGAGCAGTCCGTAGCGACCTCGGAGCGCACACTCCTTCTGGCGCAACGGGCGGTTCCGTGCCTCATCGCGCGCAGTTTCATTCCCTGATCCGTATTACACCTCGTCTTCCGCGTAGCCTCGACCGGGCCGATTCCGGGGTACCCTGCGCGCATGGCTACCACGGCGGAACTGCTCGACCGCGCTCGCGCGGACCTTATCGATCTCTCCAACCGCAGTCGGTTGCTGAACGTCCGACCCGATGGGCGCGGCAACCAGCTTCGCGTGGTGCGCGAGCGATCCGCGACGATCTTTGCTCGCTTAGTGGCCGACGGAGGTCACTTCGCGTTCGCTCCGGCGGACGCGAGTGAAGTCACCGAAACAACTGTGAGCGATGCAGAGGCGGAGGACGGCACGCTGCAGACAGTGCTCGACGGTGAAGCGCTGGGACGCCGACTCCTGCGGTTGGCGTACGAGGACCGGACGAGTCGCGAAGAAATTGGCATTGGCAGCTTGCATCTGGCCCTCGGATTCGTGCGCTGGTTCGACGTACAGGATCCGAAGAAGGAACGATTGGCGCCCTTGGTCCTTGTCCCGGTGACGCTTGAGCGGGCGAGTGCTGCGGTGCCATTTCGTCTTCGCCCCAGTGGCGACGAACTGCCGAGCAATCTCTCGCTGCAAGCCAAGTTTCGACGCGACTTCCAGATCGAACTGCCCGACGCTCCCGACGGCGAGGCCGATGACATCGCGGCAGCGTGGACGAAGTACATGGAGGCCGTTCGGACGGCGATCGCAGTTCGACCGGGATTCGAGGTCGTCGAGAACGAGATCGTTCTGGGGTTCTACTCCTTCGCCAAGTTTCTGATGTGGCGCGATCTTGATCCGCGCAGTTGGCTGCCCGATGCGCCAAGGGCAGGGGATGCTTCAGCGCAGTCGATCGTGCATCCGCTGGTCGATGGGCTTCTCGGGCGCACGCTTGGAGGCGGCGCGGGGCCGCTTTGCGACGAGGACGCGCCGCTCGATTCGCTGCTGCCGCCGGAGTCGACACAACATGTCGTTGACGCCGACAGTTCGCAAGCGCAGGTCGTCGCTGAGGCGGTGGCGTCGCGGCGAAGTCTCGTGGTGCAGGGACCCCCTGGCACTGGCAAGAGTCAGACCATTACGAACATCATCGCCGCGGCAATCGCCAAGGGGCTGCGAGTGCTCTTCATTGCCGAGAAGCTCGCGGCGCTCTCGGTTGTCCGGAGTCGCCTCGATGCAGTCGGGCTCGGTCCCGCATGCCTGGAATTGCACAGTGCCAAAGCCACGCGGCGCAGCGTGCTCGACGACCTGTCGCGAACGCTCGAACTCGGCGCTCCCAAACCATCGCGGGGGGCGGAGGCGGCCTCGCGGCTGCACGCGTCCCGTGAAATCCTTCAGCGGCACGCTTCGCGCCTGCATCAGCGTGAGTCGGTGTCCGGTCGAAGCATCTACGACGCGATCGGCGAGCTCGCGAGACTCGAATCCAAGCGAGCGTTCGTTCGCGAACTCTCCCTCGCGGGAAGCGAGCGCTGGTCAGCGACTGATCTCGACGCGCGTCTGAAGGGAATCCAAGCAGCAGCGGAGGTCGCGCGTCGCATCGGTCGGCCGAGCGAGCACGTCTGGCGCGGGGTCGGACTCGTAGCAATCGTCCCGAGTGATGTGGCGGCGCTGCCGGCAGCGCTTCGTCGCTGCCAGGAATCGATGGAAGAAGCGAGCAGATCACGCGACGCGCTGCGGGCGGCGCTCGGCGAGGAGTGCGTTGGACAAGCCGTCAGCGTTGATGGGCTGCGATCGGCGGTCGTCATCGCGAAGCTGATCGGCGCGAGACCAGTCTGTGATCGTCAAGCCCTCGCGTCGGCGGCCTGGTCGGATCAATTCGAGGCGACCAAGGCTCTGGTCGAGGATCTCGCAAAGGCCTCCGTCGAGCGAGGTCGATTGACGCAGACCATCACCGATGCTGGCTTGGCAGCGGATCTCGCGGCGCTTCGCGAGGATCTCGCGAGCGCCGGCGCAGCGTGGCTACGAGTGATCATGCCGCGATGGCGCCGCGCCAACGCCGCCTACGCTGCGATGTGTCGATCGGCGCCGACCACCGATCTCGCGGAACGACTTCGACTTCTCGACCAAGCGACTGCGCTCCGCGGGCTCGAGCAGTCCATCGAACGGCGCGACGCGCTCGGTCGTTTGGCGTTCGGCACGCTGTGGGCAGGCAGGACGACCGACGTCACGATGGCAAAGGCACTGGTCACGTTTGTCGACACACTGATGACCGAGGGGCTGCCCAGGTCGAAGGCCGCCGCGTTGGCGGCGAAGGCTGATCACGGCGTCGAAGATCTCCAGCGACACGCTCAGGCGATCGTTCGCATGGGCACGGAATGGACGAGCCTGTGCGGTGCGCTTCGGCTGGATTCGCGTGATGCATTCGGTGTCGCCCTTGTCGATGCAGTTGCGTTCGACGCGGCCCTGGCCCGAGTTGTGGCCTGGTCTGCCGCACCCGAGCGAATCCGAGAGTGGATCGACTGGTCCGCGTGCAGCCGTCCGCTCATCGATCAGGGATGTGCCCAGGTCATGGAGGGCCTCGCGAAGGGGACGATCCCGACCGAGGAGGCGGCTGATGACGCCTCGCACGCCTATTGGCTGGCGCTCGTGCGACGTCTCGATCAGAACGGGGAGATCCTGCGCACCGATGGTGATGCGTTGGTGCGGGCCAGCGCCGAGTTCCGTGAAGGCGACGAGGAACACATCCGGACGAATCGCGCCGACGTTGCTGCGGCCCACTACGGTCGCATTCCGAAGGCCGCTCAGGGAAAGGGAACGGGGTTGGGTCAGGTCGCGGTCATCCTGCGCGAATGCGCCAAACAGCGCCGCCATCTGCCGATCCGTCGGTTGCTGTCTGAGGCCGGGCAGGCGGTGCAATCGATCAAGCCGGTGTTCATGATGAGCCCGCTGTCGATCTCGCGCTTTCTCGAACCCGGCGCCCTCTCCTTCGATCTTTTGGTCGTCGACGAAGCAAGCCAGGTGCGGCCGGTGGAAGCGCTCGGGGCGATCGCGCGACTCGCCCCGGACGCGACGCTGGTCATCGTCGGCGACGAGAAGCAGTTGCCGCCGACGACGTTCTTCGTCGGTGACGGTGGAGGCGACGATCAGGAGACCGGCGTTGAGGACAACGCGCTCGCTGATCTTGAGAGTCTCCTTGGGGCCTGCGAATCGGCCGGCGTTCCGCGTCGCATGCTTCGCTGGCATTACCGCAGCAAGCACCACTCGTTGATCGCCATTTCCAATCGGGCCTTCTACGACAATCGATTGAACATCATTCCCTCGCCTGCACCGCCGGACGATTCGCTCGGATTGCGCCTTCGGAAGATCGCGGGTAGCTACGACCGCGGCGGAACTCGCAGCAATGTCATCGAAGCCAAGGCGGTCGCGGACGCGGTGATGCAACACGCCCGCACGAACGCCGATTTCACCCTCGGCGTCGCCGCCTTCAGCGTGCAACAGCGCGATGCGATC
>JBBQCR010000323.1:0-4429 GCA_038318935.1 Phycisphaerales bacterium | reverse complement strand
CTCGTTACCCTGGATGGCGACAATACGGGCTTACCCGCCGGGCGTTGCCCCGGCGCGGGGTACGGGACTGGGTTGGTTCCGCCGCGCTGCATCGTGACTCTGCAGGATCAGGCAGCGCATGGACCCGCAACAGACGATCGTGCAGATCGCACTCGCTGCAATCGCCGCGACAATCGTGACCGTTGTCGGACGGGCGCTCCGTCGCGAGACGCCAGCATGGACCGTTGGCATCGCGATGGCGGTCGCGCTCTTCTGGAACTTCAACGTGCAGGAAGGCTTCCCAGCCTGGCCGCTTACCGCGAAGTGGCATTCGATCCTGCTCGTGGCCGCGGGCCTCGCGATCATGGTCGCCGCTATGGCGTGGCTGCCACGTGCACTCCGGGACGCATCGACCGCGCACTGGTTGACCGCCATCATCACCGCGGCGATCGTCGGCTTCGCACTTCGCCTGCCAACGATCGATGACATCGCTCCGCAGCACATCGCGATGTTCGGACTCCCGCCGCTGGTCCTCGTGCTCGCTCCGATCGCCGCGAAGAAGCGCGGCTTCGGGGTACCAGCGGCGTGCAGCCTTTGCTTCGCCGCGTTGGCTGGATTGTGCCTGCAAGGAGGACTCGCAAAGTTCGGAATCCTCTCTGGAGGCATCGGAGCCGCGCTTGGCGCGATCGCTGTCCTCTCTTCCCGCTGGCCTACCGGATTGAGCGGGGCCGCTCTGGCGGGCGTTCTGGGCCTGCTCGCGGCCTTTGCTGCTTCTGGCGCCGCGTACTACGAACGACAGTTCCCGATCTGGCTGTGGGCGGTGCCGGTTGCGGCACCCCTCACGCTCCTTGTCACACGATGCAACGCGATCCAGGAACGCCCGCGACTCGCGGCGGTGCTTGGCGTCGCGTTGCCAGCGCTCGTGGCGATTGCGGCGGTTGCCTTCACGTTCGCACTGGCTCCCACGCAAGCGTCCGACGCGACTGATGCTGGCAACTATGGCGCGTACGGTCGCTGACCACAGCGTTAGCATGGCCGGTCATGCTCTCGCTCGCAGTCGCCCTCATGACCGCAGTTCCCTTCGCCACCGTTCCTCCGCCCGCACCGGTTGCTCCGTTGCCCAGCCCGCAGCAACTCGCGTGGCACGAGTTGGGCATGTACGCCTTCGTTCACTTCAACATGAACACCTTCACCGGGAAGGAGTGGGGGGAGGGTGACGAAACGGGCAAACGATTCGCGCCGTCAGCGCTCGACGTCCGGCAATGGACCTCGACCTTCAAGGACGCCGGCATGCGGGGCGTGATCATCACCGCCAAGCACCACGACGGGTTCTGCCTCTGGCCATCCAAGTTCACCGAGCATTCGGTGAAGAACAGTCCGTGGCGCGGCGGCAACGGTGATCTCCTGCAAGAGCTCTCCGATTCGTGCAGAACCGACGGCCTGCTACTGGGGATCTACCTCTCACCGTGGGATCGCAACCATCCCGAGTACGGCAACTCTGCGGTGTACAACGAGTTCTTTCGCAGCCAACTGCGCGAAGTCTGCACCCAGTACGGACCGCTCTTTGAAGTGTGGTTTGATGGCGCCTGCGGAGAAGGTCCGACCGGAAAGCGACAGGTCTACGACTGGCCGAGTTTCTACGCGGTGGTGCGCGAAACACAACCCAACGCCCTGATGTTCAGCGACGCAGGTCCGGACATTCGGTGGGTCGGAAACGAACGCGGGTACGGCTCGGAAACCAACTGGGCCCCGTTCAAACGGGACGATTTCTATCCCGGCATTCCCGATCGTGAAGCGGAACTTGGCACCGGCCATGCCGACGGGGATCACTGGGTTCCTGCGGAATGCGACGTCTCGATTCGCCCCGGCTGGTACTGGCGTCAGAGTGAGAACGATCGCGTCAAGACACTGAAGGAACTCGAAGACATCTGGTACGCCTCGGTCGGGCGCGGCTGCAATCTGCTGCTCAATGTGCCCGCCGACAGTAGAGGCTTGATCCCCGATCCGGACGTCGTGCGGCTCGGATCGCTTCGGCGCCTGCTGGACGCGACCTTTGCGACGGACCTCTTTGCGGGTCGCCAGGGAACCGCAACCAACGTGCGCGGCAACGACCCCTCGTTTGCGGTGTCGAAGGTCACGGACGCCGACGACTCCACCTACTGGTGCACCGACGATCGCGTCATCGCTGCCAGTATCGAAATCCCTCTTTCAGACCCGCAGCCGCTGAATCGCCTGGAACTCCGTGAGGCGATCGCTCTCGGGCAACGCGTGAAGAAGTTCGACGTCGAGGCATCGATCCACGGCGTGTGGACCACTATCGCCGACGGCACCACCATCGGTCCGCGTCGCATCCTCCGCTTCCCGACCATCACCGCGGACGCGCTCCGCGTGAACATCCGCGACGCGAAGGCCTGCCCGACGCTGAGCACCGTTCGTGCGTTCTGTGCGCCGCCCGAAGTGACGATCGAGTCCAGCGAGCCCGCGTTTACCGACTCAACCACTGTCACGATGCGATCGGACGTCGCCAGCGCGACGATTCACTACACGATCGATGGCAAGGACCCGAGCTCCGAAAGCCCGCGTTACGAAGGACCGCTGGTGTTGCGCGACTCGACGCGAGTTCGCGCGATCGCGGTCTTTGACGGTCGTTCCAGCGTCACGCCAGCGATGGCCGAAGTCACTCGCTTTGACCCCGCGACCTTTCGCCCAGGTGTGCAACTCTTCGCCGCCCCACGACCCGGCCTCCGCATGCGCCTGTTCGATGTGCCCATCAAGTCGCTCGATGAGCTCGCCGGAAAAACCGCGGCCGCCGAAGCAGTCGTCGATCAGATCGCGCTTCCGCGCGATCGTCCCAAGGACGAGTTCGCACTCGTCTTCGACGGATACCTGACGGTCCCAAACGACGGGGTCTACACGTTCTCGCTGCTATCTGACGACGGAAGCCGGCTCTTCGTGGGCGACGACCTGGTGTGCAACGCCGACGCGGCTTCGATCTGGGAAACCCGCGAGGGACGCATTCCGCTGCGGGCAGGAACGCATCTCTTTCGCGTCGAGTATTTCGAGGCCAAGGGCGAGGAGCGGCTGCGGGTCCGATGGTCCGGCCCCGGGTTTCGCGATGTTGCCATTCCTGCTGAGGTGCTCGGTCACTGATTGCGGGCGTTGGTCGACAGCGTTCCAATCAGCGGAAGATCGCCAAGCAGCGGCACACCCTGACTCGATTCCGAGAGCGATGTTGACCGCTGGAACGGGTACTCGGCGACCGACCAGATGATCGTCGGTCGAAGTACGACAACGATCCAGCGATTCGCCGCTTCGCTTGGTGCGAGCAACACCGCTGCGCCGCCGACCGGAATATCAAGCGTTTCGACGCGGGGTCCGCCGCGAAGTCCTGCACCCTTCGATTGCACATTCACCCTTACGGTGGTCACCAACGACTTGACGCTGTCCTTCGTCGGAGGCGATGTCGCGCTTGCGAAGACGCCCGTGAGCTCCAGCGCGAGGCCACTGTTCGGCTTCCCAGCTTTGTCTTCGTCGCCGATCTTGATCGCCGCGGTCTCCGCAGGGCGGACGAGCACCGCAGGCGCCGAGATCATCGCGAAACCCGGCAGCGTCTCCAAGAGCCCGAACATCGGCTCCACCGAAGTCGCGGTGTATGTACGCGAGATCGGTCCCTGCTCGCGACCGGCAACAACGACTCCGTCGTCGCCGAACGACAGCGGTCCATCCACCTCGATGATGTTCGTCATCCACATGATCTGCGGATAGTCGCCCTGCGCCGGGTCGTAGACCGCAGCAGCGGGTGGAACCACTCGTTCGACAGCCGGGCCAGAGGCACTCTGCGGGGTGGCCGTCGGCTGATTGCTGGAGCATGCGATGATCGACGCGATCGCCATTGCACACGCGATCCCCTGCACCGTGGAGCGCCAGCGCGCGGGGTGCCGCAGCGCCGTCACCCGTTCCTGAATGGAACCTCCAAAGCCAATCGCGAGCGCACCGGGTGGTCGAGCGCTTGCGACCTCGACGAGGGTGCGACCGTACGCGACCCGCGCATCGTTCGTCGCATCACGAAGCGCCCGTTCGTCCGCGGCCAGTTCCATCAGTGCTCTGATGCGCGAAGCGGCACACCAGACTCCGACGATCGGCCAAGTAGCGATCACGGCGGCATGAAGGAGTCGTACCAACCACGGATCGTGACGATCGCGATGCGCCTGCTCGTGCAGCACGATGTTCGAGAGCGACCGCAATGAGAGCCTTTGCAGCAACGCGCGGGGAAGAACGAGCGTCGGGCGCGCCGCGCCGATGAGAATCGGTCCCACGATCAAATGCTCGCGCACAAGGATCTCACGCGAATCGATATCGAGCGACACCGGAACCGACTCGCGGACGATTCGTCGAAGGCGCGACTCCTCGCGCATCCAGCGGACCGCGAGGAACGCGATGCCGATGGCGT
>JBBQCR010000322.1:0-4449 GCA_038318935.1 Phycisphaerales bacterium | reverse complement strand
AGGACACTCCGTCCGACGCGTCAGTCTTCCTGAGCGGTTCGCTGGCGGCACTCGGTGGGTGGAAGGCCGATGGCATTCCACTCAAGCGTGACGGTGATCGATGGGTCGCGAGCGTCGATCTTCCGGACGGTCCATTCGAGTGGAAGGTGACGCTGGGATCATGGGATCGCTGTGAAGTTGCTACCGACGGCAGTGCCCGGGCGAATCGCACGTCAGTCGCCGCTCTCGGTGCGGTGTTCGAAGCAACGGTCGAACGGTGGCGCTCGACGCTTGCTTCGACGCTGCCCTCGACATCGGCCTCGACCGCAACGGGCGACATTCGGACCCTCGGGCCGATCGTCTCGAACAACCTCGCCATCGAATCGCGCAAGGTGCTTGTACGGCTGCCAGCCGACTACGACGCCCCTGCATCGAAGGACCTTCGCTATCGCGTGGTGTACTTTCTCGACGGCCAGAACGTCTTCGATGCCGCGACAAGTTTCGCGGGTGTCGAATGGCAGGCCGACGAAACGGTCGATGCCTTGGTGCGTGAAGGCGCCATTGCGCCGACGATCATCGTCGCGATTCCCAATTCGCCCAAGCGCATGGAGGAACTCACGTTTGTCCGTGACGACCGGCGCAAGGCTGGTGGCGACGGTCCGGCCTTCCTCGCGTGGATGGTGGAAGGGGTGAAGGCGCGGGTCGACGCCGAGTATCGAACGCAGCCCGGTCGGGATGCCACAACGATCGTCGGCAGTTCGTTGGGCGGTCTCTTTGCTCTTGAGGCGATCACGCGACGGGGCGATGTCTTCGGCCGAGCCGTGGCGATGAGTCCGAGTCTCTGGTGGTCCGAGGAGGAGCTGCTGCGGCGCTGGACACCCAGCGATGCCAAGCGTCCTGCGCCGATCGCGCTGTGGATGGACACCGGGACCGCCGAAGACCGCGACGCCCCGGATGGTCACGTCGAACGGGCGAAGCGTCTTGGAGAGTTGTTGCGGTCTCTTCCGCGCACCCGCATGGAGATCGTGGTCGGCGGCACGCATCACGAATCGGCGTGGGCCAAGCGATTGCCCGAGGCCTTGCGTTTCGTGTTGAAGGACGAGTGACCGGCTCTCTCAGACGCGCCGTCGCACCGCGAGTGCCAGCAGCGTCATGTCGCCTGGCGTGATGCCCGCGAGGCGGCCCGCCTGTCCCATGGTTGTCGGTCGGAAGCGACGCAGCGTCTCGATGGCTTCGCTCCGCAAACCGTGAATCGCGGACGGATCGAGATCGTGCGGAATCGTCAGTCGCTCGGCGTCCCGCTGTCGCCGAATCTCGGCTCGTTGGCGGTCGAGATAGCCCGCGTAGCGAAGATCGTTGAGGACGCGATCGACAAGGGCGATCGAACGCGGAGTCGGCAAGAGGGCCGCGATCTCGCGGGTCGTGATCTCCGGACGGCGAGCAAGTTCTGCCAGCGTCTTGCCTTCAACGCGCGTCGCCGCGACGTCGGCGCGAATCGCGGCGAGGGCAAGCGACCGCTCACGATAGAGCGACGCTCGATGCGCATCGACAAGCCCGAGCGACTCGCCCAGCGGCGTCAATCGCTCGTCGGAGTTGTCGGCCCGCAGCAAGAGGCGATGTTCAGCGCGGCTGGTGAACATGCGATACGGCTCGCGTGGCGTTCGGGTGACGAGATCGTCCATCATCACGCCGATGTAGGCTTGATCGCGCCCGAAACGTACCTGCTCCGCGCCTCGTACCCGCAGCGCCGCGTTGAGTCCGGCAACCAGACCTTGAGCGCCGGCTTCTTCGTACCCGCTCGTGCCGTTGATCTGTCCAGCCAGAAAGAGCCGCGCGACGACCTTGGTCTCACCCGTCGCATCGATCTGATGGGGCCACACCATGTCGTATTCGACGGCGTAACCGTAGCGCAGAATCACCGCCCGCTCGCATCCGGGGAGGGCATGCACGATCGCGTCCTGCACGTCGCCAGGCAACGAAGTGGAAATGCCGTTGCAGTAGATCTCGTCAGAATGAAGTGTTTCAGGCTCAAGGAAGACGTGATGTTCGCTGCGATCAGCGAATCGCACCACCTTGTCTTCGATCGACGGACAGTAGCGAGGCCCGCACTCGGCATCGACTTGACCGGAGTACATCGGTGCGCGATGCAGATTGGCACGGATGACATCGTGCGTCGCGGCGGTGGTCCGCGTCTCCCAGCAGAGAATCTGCGGAAGCCGAGGAAACACCTGCGCATCGGTGCAATCGGAAAACGGAATGGGCGGATCGTCACCGGGTTGAGCTGGCAGGCCGCCAAGATCAAGCGAGCGCCGATCGAGTCGCGGCGGGGTTCCGGTCTTGAGGCGTCCGAGCGAAAAGCCCAGGCGCTTGAGAGTCGCGCTGATGCCGACGGCACTTCCTTCGCCGATGCGCCCGCCTTCTGAGATCTGCTCGCCGGTGTGCATCAGAGCCCGCATGAACGTGCCGGTCGTGAGAACGACGGCGCCGCCGAGCATGGCGTGCGCAGCACTGGACGGTGTCGTACCGCGCGCCGAGTACGGCGGGATGGGCTTACCCGGCGCCGTAAGGTCGTCGGAAAGACTCGCGATGTTCGCAGTCACCTTGCCAGCGCCCGCAGGGAGGACGACTCCGACGCAGCGACCGTCCTCGACCAGAAGATCATCGATCGTTCCGGCGATCACGTCGATGCGGGACTCACTCGCGATCATGCGCTGCACCGCGCAGGCATACCGATCCTTGTCGCATTGGGCACGCGGCCCGCGAACGGCAGCGCCTTTACTGGTGTTCAGCATCCGAAACTGAATGCCAGTCGCATCGGTCGCGAGTCCCATGATGCCGCCGAGGGCGTCGATCTCGCGAACCATCTGTCCCTTCGCGAGTCCGCCGATCGCCGGATTGCAGGACATCGTTCCGATTCGGGCCGGATCCATCGTGACGAGTGCCACCGATCCGCCCTCGCCCAGCGCGTGCGCCGCTGCCCACGCCGCTTCGGTGCCGGCGTGACCTCCGCCGATGACGATGACGTCGTATCGGGAGCGCATCGACCGCATCGTACGTTGGAAGGCCATGGTCGATCTTCGTGATACTCTTGCCGCTTCCACGGTTCCGTCGGCCGACGTGGGCCAGAGGGACCGCCACTGGAGTTTGTTCCGCCGGGGGATTAGACATGCGTGTTGTGATCGTGAAAGAGTGGGCCCAAGGCGAGACGCGCGTTGCCATGGTGCCGGCATCTGTCTCAAGCATCGTCGCGGCAGGCTTCACCATCGCGATCGAACAGGGAGCGGGGGCACGAGCCCATTTCGCCGACGAGGCCTATCGAAAGGCCGGCGCGACGGTGGTGGCGTCGCGGCAGGAATTGCTCCGCGACGCGGACGTCCTCCTCACGGTCGGTCCGCCCTCGACGGCGGACATCGCGTCCTTGAAGCCCGGCTGTGTGGTCATTGGATCGTTGATGCCGACGCGGAATCTGAACGCCGTCGCGGCGCTGGCGGCAGCGAATGTGACCGCGTTCTCGACCGACGCGATTCCGCGCACCACGCGGGCTCAGGGAATGGACACGCTCTCTTCCATGGGCAACATCATCGGATACCGCGGGGCGCTGATCGCGGCAATGGAACTTGAGCGTTACGTGCCGATGTTCATGACCGCTGCGGGAACAATCCTCGCCTCGAAGATCTTTGTGATCGGAGCCGGTGTCGCCGGATTGCAGGCTATCGCAACGGCGAGGCGGCTCGGCGGACAAGTCTCGGCGACCGACGTGCGTCCCGAGGTGAAGGAACAGATCGAGAGTGTCGGCGCCAAGTACGTCGGCATCGAATTGAGCCAGAGCGCCGCTGCGGGCGGCGGATATGCGAGGGAACTGTCGCCGGCCGATGTGGAGCGGCAGCGGGCGTTGCTCGCGGCGCAGTGCGCAATCTCCGACGCGGTGCTCACGACAGCTCTCATCGGCGGCGTCTTCGCGCCGAAACTCATGACCGCCGACATTGTTCGAGGAATGAAGCCCGGTTCAGTGATCGTCGATCTGGCGGCGGATGGTGGTGGCAACTGCGAACTCTCGCGGCCGGGTCACACTGTCGTTGAATACGGAGTGAAGATCGTCGCCCCGCTCAATCTTCCCGCAACGCTGGCGACCGACGCCAGCACACTCTGGTCGCGGAACCTCGCGAACTTTCTGCTCGCGTTCTCCAAGGGCGGAGCGTTTGTCATGAACCTCGAAGACGACATTCAGCGTGGATCAGTCATCACCCACGCTGGCGATGTGCTTCACGCGAAGACCAAGTCCGCGATGCCAGTCGGCGCGGAGATCGGAACCCAGTCATGAAGATCGTTGTTCTCCTTCGGTGGATCGCGTTGGGACTTGTACTTGTCGCAGGAGCGGCGTGGTCGGGCGGCGGAACGCAGGCCGCGGAAGCCACGGCGGTCGTCGTACCAGCGGTCGCGGCCGCCAATTCCTCGCACGGCAGTGCACCG
>JBBQCR010000321.1:0-4454 GCA_038318935.1 Phycisphaerales bacterium | reverse complement strand
AGGAGGGCATGGTGATGCTACGATCTTTCACCTCGATGCTCCTGTCCATCCAGATGCTGTTTGGAAATGCGGCAGACGGTACCGTGCTGCGACAACTTCCAGCAAATGGTCGAGACATCCTTTCCCATCGCGAGGCTGAGTTGCGTTCGCTGGCACGCCGCCGCAGCTTCAACCGTTTCGTGTTTCTTGCCTCGGGCTCGAGCTACCCCATCGCGGTAGAAGCGAGCCTCAAGTTGCAGGAGATGGCGATCGCGACGAGCGAGACCTATCACTCGCTCGAATACCGCCATGGCCCCAAAGCCACGGCCAACCAGGACACGCTGATCACGCTGTTTGCGCTGAGCGACAAGCACCACGGCCGTTCGCTGGCCCGCGACCTCAAGGCTCTCGGCGTCACACTCGTGGTCGTCGGCGCGGGGTCTGAGGATTACGCCGATATCGCTGACCTCGTGGTTCCCGTGCCCGCTGGACTGAGCGAAGGGCAGGCTTCGGTGCTTTCCCTTCTGCCCATTCAAGTAATGGCGTATGAGACTGCGATGCGGCGTGGCCAGAATCCGGATGCGCCTGCCAACCTCAGCAAGGTCGTGATCTTTCCAAGGTGAAGCGGTTCGACGTCATCTCGTTCGGCGAGCTCAATCCCGACCTGATCCTGCACGGGATCAAGGCCGACGCTCCCAAGCTCGGCACCGAGCAGGAGATTGCCGGCTACAAGCTCACGCTAGGCAGCTCCACCGCCCTTGCGACGGTGCTGATGACGCGGCTGGGCCTCAAGACGGCCATGGTCGCGCGTGTCGGTGACGATGACTACGGCCGCTTCTGCCGAGAGACGCTGACTCGCGAAGGCGTCGATATCGAAGGGGTGATCACCGACCCTTCGGTCGAGACGGGAGTGACGATCTCTCTGCCCTATCCGTCCGATCGATTGCTGCTGACCTGTTACGGCGCGATGGATCGCCTTACTATCGATGATGTGCCATGGGACCGCGTGGCCGAGGCGAGCCATCTGCACCTCGGCTCGTTCTTCATCCAACGCGGTCTGCGAGGCGATCTGCATAAGGTTTTCGCACGGGCCCGCAAGCTCGGCCTGACCACGTCGCTCGATACCGGTTGGGATCCGCACAAGCTTTGGCTCACGGACGATCTGCTCGCAGTGTTGCGCGAGACAGATATTTTTCTTCCCAACGAAACCGAGCTTGCCCATATCACCGGAACCGATGATGTCGGCGAAGGTAGCAAGCTCGCATTGGCACTAGGTCCACGTGAGATCGTGGTGAAACGCGGGTCGGTGGGGAGCTCCTACTATGGGTCCGATGGCAGTGTCGAGGCGCCCGCACAAAGGATCACTCCCGTGGACACGACGGGTGCAGGCGATGCCTTCAACGCAGGCTACATAGTAACACGGCTCGAGGGTCGTTCGGTTGCCGAGCGACTCGCCTTCGGCAACGCGTGCGGTGCATCGGCTGCTCTCGCGATTGGCGGGACCGGTGGGCTGAAGGATCGCGCCGAAGTCGAGGCGCTGCTCAGGCCCTGACGACGCGGATGCCGGTGGCCTCGAGTTCGTCGATCAGCTTCGCGGGCGCTTCGGTGTCTGTAATCAGCACGTCGACTTTCTCGGTTCCCGTGACGATCGCGGGACGGACCTGGCCGATCTTGCTGTGGTCCGCCAGCACCCAGACCTCGCGCGCCCGGTCGAGCATAACGCGGTTCACGAAAGCTTCGGCGGTGTCATAGGTGGTGAGCCCCGCCGTCGGGTGAATGCCGTCGATGCCGATGATGGCGAGGTCGAGGTTGAAGTCCTTCAATGTGCGCTCAGCCACGTGGCCCACCATCTCGGCCGTGCGCGACCGCAACGTGCCGCCGGTCAACAGCACGTCGATGTCCGGCGCATCGCGCAACTCAAGCGCCACGTTGATCGCGGTGGTAATCACGTGAAGCTTCATGCGCTTGATCGCACCGATCATCTGCATGACTGTCGTTCCGCCACCCACGCCCAGAGAAAGGTTCGGTGACAGCATGGCGGCCGCCGCAGCGGCGATGCGACGCTTCTCGGGAAGGAACGCCATGACCTTGGCGTCGTATGGCAACTCTTCATTGCCTCCCCGCAGCGTCACTCCACCATGGGTACGCACCGCACTGCCCAGATCGTCGAGTTCGGAGATGTCGCGGCGAATCGTAGCGGGAGACGCATCGAGCAAGTCCGCGAGTTCCTGCACGCTCACCGCACCGCGCCGCGCCAGCTCCGACAATATCCGATCGTGACGTACTGCCTTGATGGCCACGTGATGCCCCCGAAACCCCGGCGCACTAGACCGTCTCGCCCGGCGGTGCACAAGGTATGGCGCACGCTCATCCACAAAACGAGCAAAAACAATCATCCTGTTGTAAGTTTTTTGGCGATTTGGTACCAGTGGCAAACATCGCAAACGCAGTCGAGGAAGAGCAATATGTCACGTCACAAGGTGGTGCTGATTGGAGCCGGAAGCACGGTTTTCACCCAACGCCTGGTGGCTGATATCATCCTTGCCGGTGAGGAAGACAGCTGGGAGTTGGCGCTCGTCGACATCGACGCCAAGACGCTCGATTCTGTGAACAAGCTGGTCGGTAAGATGCTGGTCGCCAAGAACGCCAACATCCCCGTGACAGCAACCGTCGACCGACGCGAAGTTCTGCCCGGCGCTGACTTTGTCATCACCACTATCGCCGTGGGCGGAAGAAAAGGCTGGCAAACCGATATCGAAGTACCGCGTCGTCACGGGATCTTCCAACCGGTGGGCGATACGGCAATGCCTGGTGGCATTTCGCGCGCCATGCGCATGATCCCGCCCATGGTCGCGATTGCACGTGACATCGCCGAGCTTTGCCCCGAAGCGCACTTCTTCAATTACTCGAACCCGATGACGGCGATCTGCCGCGCTATTCGCAAGGAGACCGGCGTTCCAGTCGTTGGGCTGTGTCACGGGGTGCACCACGTCGAGGGTCAGATCGCGAAGTTCCTGGGCGTTGAGGAAGGCTCGCTTTCTTCGTTCGGAGTAGGGCTCAACCACCTGACGTTCCTCACCCGGATTCGGCACAACGGGCAGGATGCGATCCCAATGATCCATGCTAAGCTCAAAGAGCAGAGGGCGACGCTCGATAGCGAGATCGCCGCCAAGGAGAGCTTCCCCAATATCGTCACTGGGCGTGCCCCGCGCTACTCGGACGATCCGTTCTCCTGGGGCATTTTCGAGCGGTACTCGGTGTTCCCGGTCGCGATGGACCGCCACGTCGTAGAGTTCTTCCCGGAGCGCTTTCCTGGTGGCGCCTATTGCGGCAAAACGCTTGGACGCGAAGCCTTCTCGATCGATGGTCGCATTGCGCTGGGCGACACCTGGTATGACGAGATGGTCGCCATCGCCAATTCGCCCGACCCGCTCCCCAAGAGCTACTACGAGAATGTGCCGGGCGAGAGTGAGCAATTGCTTGAAATCATGCACTCCCTGATTGGCGATGAGCGCAAGGTGTTCTCGGTGAACCTGCCCAATGA
Source organism: Phycisphaerales bacterium (assembly GCA_038318935.1). Lineage (GTDB taxonomy): Bacteria > Planctomycetota > Phycisphaerae > Phycisphaerales > SM1A02 > JAEUIT01. The sequence goes on along the minus strand of JBBQCR010000321.1, from coordinate 931 downwards.
CGGCGCTGCCTCCTGGCTTCCGGAAGGCGCGGTGCTCGAAGTTAATGGCGCGGCGGTTGCTGATGGCATTACTGCGCTCGTCGCCGACCCCCTGCCCCCGGCACTTGTCGCCAAGCTGAACTCCAAGATCGCGGCGATTGAGATCACGGTCGACGCCGCGCTGACTGGCGATCGCGATTTGTTCGTCGAAGCGCTGCTTGCCGACGGTGCTGTGACGGATCCGACCAAGGCCCGGGCGCTGATGGAGGATCTGATCCAGGCGCATCGCCAGCACCTGCCGCAGTTCGCCTGAGGAACCGGACATGCAGCAGCTCGCTTCGGACTTCTCGCGTCGTATCGATCTCGATGGCGTCGGCCCAGCGCCGCGACCAGTTGACATCGACCAGAGCAAGACCGGCTTCAGCCGCCTCGTGTCGCTGCGCATCTACAGCTTCGTGCAGGGGGCGCCGATCGTCGGCGAGGCTGAGGGCGACGAGGTGGCGATCGTCGCGCTGAACGGGAGGTGCGAAATCGCTGTCACCGGCGCGCGCAGCGAGACCTTCGTGCTCGATGCCGGGAGCGGTGTCCGGGCGATCTACCTACCGCCCACCCATCACTATCGGCTGAGTCCACTCGGCAAGGTCGATGTGGCCTATGCCCGTGCGCGCTCTACAACGGAGTCTGCGCCCCGCAGTTTCGCGGGAACGCCGCTCACTGGAACGTTCGAGACGTTGCGCTTTTCGCTAAGCACCTTGCCCGAAGGCGAGACTACGGCCGCCGGTGACTCACAGGCCGAACGGTTGGTCTTTGTTCAGTCCACGAAGCCAGTCGTCATCGGCGACAAAATACAACTTCCCTCGTGGGACGTTCTCGCGCTGAAGCCCGGCGAGAGTGCGAATGTTGCTGCCCTGGCGGACACTCTGCTCTACGTGGTCGCGGCCTAAGCAGCCGC
>JBBQCR010000320.1:0-4466 GCA_038318935.1 Phycisphaerales bacterium | reverse complement strand
GTGGCCGATTCGCTGAGTCCGCCCCACGCGTTGATCTGCGCCATCACGTCGGAAATGCCAGACGATGCCGGTTCGTTGTTCACGTCGGCGGTCGCAGTGCCGGTGATCCCGCCCCATTCGTTGATCTGCGCCATCACGTCGGAAATGCCAGACGATGCCGGTTCGTTGTTCACGTCGGCGGTCGCAGTGCCGGTGATCCCGCCCCACTCGTTGATTTGCGCCATGACATCGGAGATCGCGCCTTCGGCTGGTGCGGTATCGGCGTCAATGGTGGACGTGGAGGTCAGGTTGTCCCATGCGTTCGCGTCACCCATCGCAGTTTCGTAGGCAGCTTCGGCAGCGGATGCGTCCCCGTCATACTTGAGTAGCCATTGCGACTGTATGAGCAAGTTGTTCGACGCGATCAGTTGGTCAATCTGGCTTTGCGCGTCTGCGGTGTCTGCCGTGACGGTGTACGTGCCGTCTGGTTGCTGCTCGATGAGTCCCATTTGCACAAGGATGGACGCGAGGTAGGGATCGAGGTTGGCCGCGCTCTCCACCATCGGCGCGAATGCGTCGCCGTTCTCGCCGAGCAGCGCCGTCGCCAGGCTAAGCGCCTCTGCCGACGTGGCGCTATCCATCATGGCTAGCGTGTACGTCTGCATCTCGGGCGTCATGGTGGTGACGGTATCGAGGTAGTCGGCCTGCTGTTGTGCCAATCCCGCCAGCACCGGCGCTTGCTGTACTTGGATGCTTAGCATGTCATCTTGGATGCGCGTATTCGCTTCCATGATTGGCGTGTAGGCGGCCTGCGCGGCGTTGTACTGCTCTTGACTGATGACGGCGGCGCGGGTGTCCTGTTCCCCCTGACTCAGCAGATCGTCCATCTTGCCGTACTCACCCTGAACGTTAATGAGTTCGGTCGCCCAGTCCGCCACGCCCTGCGATGCCGACGCGATGGAATTGGTATTACTGACGATGACCTGGAATCCGCTATCGAGTGCTTTGGTGGTGCCGGTGACGGCGGCTGTGGTCGCGTCAAAGGATGTCGCCATCGCTTTGTTCGCGGCGGCAATGGCTGCGGATTTGTCCGGTTTCGGCTGGTATGGTGACGGCCCGGAAGCAACCGCCGCGCCTGCCGCCTGTTGCTCTAGGTCGAGATACTCCTGCATCGCATGGTTGGATGCGTCCAACGCCGCGTAGTGCGCGGTCCATCCGTTTGTTTTGGCCGCGACGGCCGTTACGGAGGAATTGAGCGCTTCCCCGGCCTGCTGTGCGTCGAGGTCGAGATAGTCCTGCATGAGACGGTTTGCTTCGTCTCGCGCCTTGTTCTCTTTGTCGATAGCCGCCGCAGCGTCCCGGTGTTCGCTTGCGAGATTCTGCCCGCCTTCACCCGCCGAAGATAGGTTTCTATATGCGATGAGTGCGTTGTACGCATCTAGTTGCGCTTCGGTGTACTTTTGGGCAGACGCGGTGGCAGCGTCCATTGACGCCGTGTTTTCGTCGGTCCCATCGCTCGCCACGATTGCCGCAGCTTGCGTTCGCTCATACCCGACGATTAACTGTTGGAGAAGGTCTTCATATTCGTCAGCGGTGATCTTCCCTGCGAGTAGCGCTTCGGTGTAGGTGTTCGCCTCGCTCTTGGCAAACGCCGCGCCCTCGCCGGTTTCGTGCAGAATCGTATTGAATTCGTCCGCGCCTTGTTGGAGCCCCTTGATAATCTCGCCAGCACGCTCGTTTTCGCCTGACATGTTTGCCGTCGCTGCGGTGACTTCTTCGAGCGTAATGAGTTGATCGTGATTCGTGTCGATGTTGTTCCGCTGTGTATCGGTTAGGTTGTCGAATGTTCTGTCAGTGAGAGAAAGCGATGCAGCCACGCCCTCCATCGGGTCTTGCATCCCCTGCAACTGTGTCTGCGCGTCCTGCAAGACGGGCAGCAGGTTGTTCCATTCTTCTCGCGTTTTCTCCGCCGCTGAAATGAGGTCGTCGTTCGCAAGAATCGTCTTCGACATGTCCGACGTGTCGCCAAGTTCGACCAGTTTCGAGATCAGCGCATCGACCGATGCAATCGACGCATCGACATCGTGATTGAGCGTCTCCCCCAGCGTTCCGGCAAACGTCTTGATTGCAAGCCCAGCCAACCCGGCCGCAACCACGATACCGAGCGGGCCGGTCATCGCCGCGGTGACGAGCGACAGACCATTTGCGGCAGCCCCGACGCCGGTCAGCGTTTTTGACAACCCGTCCGCCGTCTTCGCGAACTGCCCAGCCGCCAACCCCATCGCGGCGATCGTGACCGCGTTATCCGCTGCAAACGCCCCGAGGTCCGCAATCGGCCCCAACGCCCCAGCGGTCGCCTGCGCCATGTCCTGGACGGTGTCTTTGACCTGTGTCAGTGACCCGTAGAATGTATCGGCCTGCGCTGCCGCCGCCCCCTGCGCAAATGCCGATTGCGTAATGAGCGCGTTGAGGCGGAAGTGCCCCGCCTCTTGATTGCTCATGGTGAGCGTCAGGTTCTGGCTGTCGATGGCGGCCTGATTCATCGTCAGGCCCAGCATCTCCGCGCCTTCAGCTTCACCACGCAGCGCTGCGATCACCCGATAGGACGCATCCTCTAACGAGACACCGTTCGCCGCCGCAAGGTCCGCGCTGATCGTGAGCACCTGCTGAATTTCGTCGGCCGTGAACGCGTAGTTGCGTGCCAGCGTGCCAGCCACATTCGCCGCGGCTAACGCCTGGTCGTTGGAGAAGTTCGTCGTGTCCTGAATCTGCTCCGTGAACTCGCGCATCGAGTCAGACGCATCGCCATACGAACGGTCGAGCACGTCAAGCGCGATTTGGTTGTCCCGGAACGACTTGGACGCCAGCGCGAGCCCGGTCGCCATGATGCCGACACTGATGCCGATGTCTTTGAAATTGACATCGACATCTCGCATCGACGTGGCGGCTTGTTGCGAATTCTGCGCGAGATCGTCGAAGCCCTTCCCGGCTTTATCGAGCGACTGGTCGAGCCGCTCTGCGCCGGACGCGACCTGCTGGAAGACGCGGCTTGCCCCGTCGGTCGCAACTATCGAAATAGAAAGCTTGTCGCTCATGCCTGGTAGTCCTGCTGTTGTTCGTGGTAGGCCGCGCCTTCGCGGGCGGCGTCGCGCGTGCCTTCCTCATAGGCAGACCGACACGCGACCGCCTCAGTCCAGCGGCGTGCGCTGGTTCGGGCGTAGTCGTCCGGTCGCATCGGTGAGAGGTCGTACCAGATCATCAGGTCGAAGCCTTCCGGTTTCGTGACCGGCTCCCCGGCGGACGGGAGACGGAGCTGCGCGCGCTTTAGCCAGCGTCCGTATCTCCGGAAGGCTTCAGCCCTTTTGGGATGTTGAGGTCCATGTTGTATTTGAGCGCCAATACGAGAAAGCTCGAAACGTTACGCCGCTGCGTTTTGAACACATCCGGGCCAGCTTCTGCCGGTGGCGGCACCGCCTCCCATGTATTCGTTGCGACGTTGTAGGCGATCGCATTCCACGCCAGCACCATCGGCGCAATCACGGCCCATTGTTCCGCTAGCGTGCCGGTGCTGGTGGGGATTCGATCCGCCTCGTCGATGGTTAGGTCGTCACGGATTTCCGCCCAGAACATCTCTGACCCTTCGGCGAACGGCATACCGGGGAACTGCTCGGGATTGGCCATCGCCCGCCGTGTGAGGACGGGCGGGCGATAACCATGGACAACCCCATTGGTCGGCGCTGGCGTCTCGCTGACTTCGTATGGTTCAAGGACCGCTTTACGTGGCATCTATGCTCCTACGGACTAAGGCAGAACGGACAGCGTATTTTTGACTTCCAGCTCGAATGGCACGGTCTCGGTCGTGTCCACGAACCCGGTGAACGGCAGTGTCACGGTGATGTTACTGTTGCGCTCGTCTTCCGTGAACCCCGACCATACCGCGTTGAACACGTCGATGGTGGCGCGTTTGGTGGTAGCCGGACTCACGTTGATGGCGGACCCGGTCTGCTCGATCCGCAGCATCTGGCCGATGCCCGCCGCGAAGTTCTCCCACTCGTCCAGCCGGTCGAACTCCAGCCGAATCTGTCCCATCACCCGGCGCTTGCCGAGGTCCGGTTTGGCAGTGAATCCGTCCACGTTTTCCATGAACCGCTTCCATGTGGTCAGCCCGCTCTGGTAGGTAACGGAGAACGAAATGAACCGGGCGTTGACCGCCGTCGTGCCAATCGTGCCGCCCAGCGCATCGTTGTAGAACGTGGTGCCCGGACCGGCGATGATCTCGCGGGTCCGGTCGGCAATGCCAGCGGTGAACAAGCCGGAAATATCGAAGGTATCGGTGCTGACAACGGTGGCCGGAAACGCGGTGGAGACCGTCAGCGCAGTCGCGGTGTTCGATGCGATCTCGCGAATCTGCCCGATGTTGCCAGCCGTGCCACCCGTCATGCGGACATACGCCCCGGCGAAGGCGTTGATGGTCCACCCAGCCGCCG
>JBBQCR010000319.1:0-4467 GCA_038318935.1 Phycisphaerales bacterium | reverse complement strand
TCTCCCTCCGCAGTATGGCCACGCAACATCATCATCATCATCATCCCGACAACGCCCCTCGACGCCCAGTCGATGTGCTGTTGCAGCCGATCCACCGCTTTCTCGGCATTCAGGCCGTCGCCGGAGGCCTCTTACTCGCGTGCCCGGTGGTGGCGCTCGCCGTGGCGAACTCGACTTTGGCTGCGAAGTACGCCGCATTCTGGCACACGCCGCTTTCGATCGGCGTCGGCACGGCCGCAATCTCGATGTCGCTGGAGCATTTCGTCAACGACGGCTTGATGGCGATCTTCTTCTTCGTGATCGGCCTGGAGATCAAGCGCGAAGTCATGGTCGGCGAGCTCGCCTCGGTCAGCCGGGCCATGGGGCCGGCGATTGCCGCCGTTGGCGGCATGGTGGTGCCGGCACTCCTCTACCTGTCGATCGCCGGATCGATGGGCGGCGCGGCGGTAACTCGGGGGTGGGCGATTCCCACGGCGACCGACATCGCTTTTGCCGTCGGCATCATGGCGATGCTCGGGCATCGCGTCCCGCTGGGACTGCGGATCTTCGTGACGGCGCTGGCGATCGTTGATGATCTGCTCGCGGTCATCGTCATCGGCGTGTTCTACACCTCCGACATCTCGTTCGTTGCTCTCGGTGGCGCTGCGGCGGCGCTCGCGGTCTCCTTTGCCGCCAACCGACTCGGTGTGCGATCACCGCTCTTCTATCTCCTCATTGGCATCGGGGTTTGGGCCATGCTGCTGCGGTCGGGTGTCCATGCAACGATCGGTGGCGTGCTGCTTGCTCTGACGATTCCCGCTTCGATCCGACTCGATCCGCCGCGCTTCATCGCCTGCGCCCGATCGGCAATCGACCGCTACGCGTCGCACGCCAGCGGTCCCAACGTCATGGTGCATCAGGACGCGCAGGCGGCGATTCGCAGCTTGGAACAATCGTGTGAGCAGGCGCAAGCTCCGCTCGTGCGCCTTGAGCACGCCCTGCACCCTTGGGTCGCGTACGCAATCATGCCGATCTTCGCGCTCGCGAACGCTGGCGTGACGCTGACCAGTGAGTTCACCGAGACGATGGGTACGGGAGTCGGCTACGGCGTCGCGACCGGCCTGGCACTTGGCAAGCCCGTCGGGATTCTGTGCGCCATGGCACTGGGCATCAAACTTGGCATCTGCCGCCTGCCCGATGGCGTCTCGCGAGCACAGCTTGCCGGTGGTGCGTGCCTCGCTGGCGTGGGATTCACGATGAGTCTCTTCATCGCCACGCTCTCTTTCGACGCACCCGCCGTGCTACTACTCGCAAAAGTCGGCGTCCTCAGCGGCTCGCTGGTCTCGGGAATCGCCGGAACGTGCATCCTTGTGTGGGCGGCGCGTGGACGCGGTGCCGCGATCGAGTGATGACGCTCCTCATCTCACTTGTACTTCTCGCCGCGGTCGCATCGCCGATCTCCTTCCTCCTGATGTGGTGGGATAAGCGAGCAGCGCAGCGGGGAGCTCGCCGCGTTCCAGAGGTCACGTTGCACACGTTGGAACTGCTCGGCGGCTGGCCGGGATCGCTGGCGGCTCAGCGTCTCTTTCGGCATAAGACCGCGAAGGTGAAGTACCGAGTCTTCTTCGCACTCGCGACGGTCGCGCATGTTGCAATCTGTGTCGCGGCGGTCGTGATGATGTTCACGCAGCGGACTCCGCTCTGAGGACGCTCGTCAGCCTGCGATCACCTCGTCCGGCTCGACGTGAATCAGTACGTGATGAACTGCCGGAATCCTCTCGCGCACGTGGGCCTTCACCTTGCCCGCGAGCGCGTGAGCATCGCGCACGCTCAGGAGCGGATCGACGTGCAGATGCATGTCAATTTGGTACTTCGATCCGCTCTTGCGGACATGAACCTTTTCGATCAGCCGAACGCCGACGACTTCCGAGGCCACGAGCCGGACGGTTTCAGCGAACTCGTGCGACGTGCCATCGAGTAACTCCCGCATCGAGGGCCGCATCAATCGCAGTGCGGTGATCAGGATGATTCCACTTGCCACGATCGCTGCGACCTCGTCGGCGAGAACAAGCTTCGGAATGCCAAACCACTGCGGCCCCCACACGGCGATGGTGACGCCGATCAGTGCGGCGGCCGACGTGATGGCGTCCGAACGATGGTGCCACGCATCGGCCCGAGCGGCATCCGACGAAAACCGCTCGGCACCGCGGAGGAGCAATCGGAACAGACCTTCCTTCACCGCGATGACGCCCAGGAGGACCAAGAGCGTCCACGACTCCGGGGCGTTGTGCGGCCGGAGCATCTCTTCGACAGCCTTGACGACAATGACGACCGCAGCGACGAGTAACAGCACACCCACCGACAGCGACGCCAACGCCTCGGCCTTGCCGTAGCCGTACGGATGATCCGCATCGGGATCGCGCCGGGCGATGCGCAGCCCCTGCCAGACGATCATCGATCCGATCGTGTCGGCCAACGACTCGACCGCGTCGGCGACCAACGCGCTCGAGTGGCCGAGGACCCCGGCGATGAACTTGACCGTGGCCAGAACAAGGCTCGCGCCGAGGCCGATCAGCGTGTTCCGCTCCAGGGTTCTGCAGGATGCATCCGTCGCTGGCATGAGAAGAGCGATCGTATCGGTGCAGCCCTTGGGCCGCACTGTGGTATGCCTGTCATTCGTCGACGGACCGCGGTTCCCTCTCGCTGATTCATCACGCCCACCACCGACTCCCTCCCATGCGAAGTCTCGCCGCCATCTCGATCTCCGCGCTCCTCATTGCAGTCGCTCCGTCGCAGCCGGTTGCCGCGAGCGGGCCGCAGAGCAGCTCGCCTCCGCCCACTATTTCTTCGGCGTCTCCGACAGCCCCCTATGCCCGCGCGGTCAGCGCGGACGACGGCTCTGTGACGCTCGAACTCTGCACGCGCCGCTTCGATCCTGCCGACGGCAAGGGACCCACGGTGCATCTGGTGAGCGCCATGCACATCGCCGATCGCGCGTTCTACGAGGCCATGCAGGAACGACTTGATCGGTGTGATGTCGTTCTCTTTGAAGGAGTGAAGCCTGCGGGAGCCGGCGCGTTCGCGGCGGATCTCGATGAGGTGGGAAAGATCAACGCGACGACTCGTCGGATGGAGTTCCTGCAGCTTGTCGTCGGTGCGACACGTGACAAGCTCGGACACCATCCGAAGGATCTCGATGAGCTTGCGAATTCCGGCAGCCACCGATACAGAGCGATCATCGAAAGCTCGCTCACCGACGCGTGGGGACGGCGTTTCACCTACGAGATCGTGACGGCGCCCGTAATTGAAGGCGGCGCGACGCAACCGGGAATGTTTGCACGACTCGTTTCGCATGGCAACGATCCTGCAAGCGCAGCCGATGACATCGTCGTCGATGGAACTCCGGTGCAACCGACGAAGTCTGCGAGTTCGGGCGGCGCCAACATCCAGGCACAGCTCGCGAAGATGCTCGGCGTTTCGTTTCAACTCGATCTCATGGACTCGGGAAAACCCAACTGGCGGAACAGCGACATGTCGGTGGACGAAGTGCGTGAACGCCTCGAGAAGGCGGGCCCCGGCGCTGCGGCGATTCTCTCGCTCCTCGATGGCAGTTCGTTGCAGGCGAAGCTCGCGAGTTTCTTCCTTGGCATCATGAGTCAATCCAAGTCACTCAGCGGCATCGTCAAGATGGCGATGGTGGATCTCCTTGCGGCCAACACCGATGGCTTGTCGGCTGGAATCCCGGGTGGCGAGGCGGCCCAGCGCGTGATCATCGACGATCGCAACGCGGTGGTGCTTGCGGACCTCAAGGCGATCATCGCCCAGGAACCGGCCGTGCAATCAGTCGCCATCTTCTACGGTGCTGGTCACATGCCTGCGTTCGAGACGAGTCTGACGAAGGACCTCGGCTATCGCCCTGCCGGTGACGAGTGGACCGCGGCCATGCGCGCCGATCCCAAGGATGCCGGCATGAGCGCCAAAGAAGCGGCGCGCATGAGGGCAAGCTTCCGTGGGATGTTCGCGCCGAAGAAGCAGCCCGCTCGGTAGGATGCGGCGATGCCGCCTCGACTTCGCGCTTCGGTTGCGTTTCTCGTCGTACTCGCCGTCGCGGCGTTCGCAGCCCATGCCAGCGCGACGCGCGAGGACAGCCCCAGACGCAACGTCATTCTGGTGATGATCGACGGCCTTCGCTGGCAGGAGATCTTTCGCGGAGCCAACGACGACCTGCTCACGAAGGAGCGCGGTCTGGTGGAGAAGCCCGAAGCGGTCCTCGCGATATTTGGTGGCGCGACCCGTGAGGAACGGCGCGCAAGGCTCATGCCCTTTCTCTGGTCGACGGTGGTGCGGGAAGGAACACTCTGGGGAAATCGCGACGACGGCAGCAAGGTGGAAGTCACCAACGGCCGCTTCGTGAGCTATCCCGGATACAGCGAGACCATCTGCGGCTTCGTCGATCCGGCGATCGAGGGCAACGCGAAAGTCGTCAAC
>JBBQCR010000318.1:0-4488 GCA_038318935.1 Phycisphaerales bacterium | reverse complement strand
AGAAGGACTTGAACGACGCGATGGCTTCGCTCCCGGTCGCATTCCTCGCAGCGGTCTGCGGAATCTATGTGGTGCTTGCGTGGTTGTTCGGCAGCTACATTCAGCCGTTCGCGGTGATGCTGGCGATTCCCTTCGGCATCGTCGGCGTAGTGTGGGGCCACTGGTTCATGGGATATCAGCTCACGTTTCTTTCGCTGATCGGCTTCGTCGCTCTCTGCGGAATCGTCGTCAACAATTCGCTCCTGCTCGTCGAGTTCACCAACGAGGAACTGAAGGAAGGGGCCTCGCTCCCTGACGCCCTGGTTCGGGCTGGATCACAGCGACTGCGACCAATTGTCCTGACGACTGCGACGACAGTGGTTGGACTGCTGCCACTGCTTCTCGAGCGGTCGTTCCAGGCGAGATTCCTCATTCCAATGGGAATCTCGATTGGCGGCGGACTCCTCAGTTCGACCGCCTTGACTCTGTTGCTCCTGCCCGCAAACATCCTGATCATCGATGACGTGAAGCGCTGGGTGCACTTCCTGTGGCACGGGCGCCCGCGCGGAACGACCGTCGTCACGGGACACTAGCGGCGCTTCCGCTACACTCCGCCGGCATGGGAGAGCTCCTCGTTGGCATCGATCTCGGCGGCACGAATATGACCGTCGGCGTGTTGGATGGCAGCGGTTCATTGCTTGGCCGCGTGAAGCGAAAGACCAAGGCGAGTCAGGGAGTCGACGGAGTCGTTGAACGAATCGTCGAGGCGATCCGTCGTGCGTGCGATGACGCAAAGGTCTCGATTGCTGATGTCGCTGCGGTTGGCATCGGCGCGCCTGGGCCGATCGACATTCATCGCGGAACAGTCATCAAGTCGGGCAATCTGGGCTGGCAGGACGTTCCGTTGCGATCGCTTCTTTCCGACGCCGTCGGCCGACCGGTGACCCTCGACAACGACGTCAACGTCGCCGCGTACGGTGAGGCCACCCTCGGTGCCGCGCGCGGTCGTCAGCATCTGCTTGCCGCATGGGTCGGCACGGGTGTCGGCGGGGCACTCATGTTCCATGGATCACTCTTCCCCGGCTCGTTCTTCACCGCGGGTGAAATCGGCTACACCGTCGTCATTCCTGAGGGCGGACCAGGCGCGAGCACGCTCGAGGAGCACTGCTCACGCACCGCGATGACCGCTGCGATCCGTCGCCTTCTGCCGTCGTTCCCCGACTCGGTGTTGCATCGATTGCTGAAAGAACGTGACATCGAGGACGCGCGCGAACTCATCGGCTCTTCAGTCATCGCAGAGGCCGTCGGCGTTGGCGACGACCTCGCGACGCGGGTTGTCCATCATGCGGCTGATGTGCTGGGACTTGCGCTGGCGAACTGGATCACGATGCTGTCGATCGACACGGTGGTCCTCGGCGGCGGCGTGACGGAAGCGCTGGGTGAGCCTTTCATCGCCCGCATTCGCGCGAGTTTCGATCGCTGGGTGTTTCCGCCGCAGTGTCGGGCGTGCTCGATTCTGGCCAGCGGACTCGGCGATCTCGCTGGCGTCTATGGTGCGGCGATGCTCGCACAGCGTGCGATGCAAGGCGGTGCGCGATGAGTCAAGCAGGGAGGAGCGGTGCGAAGATCGGACCGACGGTACGAGATCTCCTACGGGCGATGAATGACATCGCGCCGCCGCATCTCGCAGAGGACTGGGACAACGTTGGCCTGCTCATCGGTCGTGGCGAGACACCGGTGACCACGGCGCTCTTGACGATCGATGTCACACCAGCGGTGCTCGACGAAGCAGTGCGACAGGCGTGCGAAACGGTGATTGCGTATCACCCGCCGATCTTCAAGCCGTTGAAGCGACTCTCCGGTGCCACGCCGGTCGAGCGGTTGACGATGCGACTGCTCGAGCGTGGTATCGCCGTCATCTCTCCACACACCGCCCTCGACGCCGCGCCCAACGGATTGAACGATTGGATCGCTTCTGGAATCGGCAACGGAGATGTGCGGGCGCTCGTGCCGCATGGACAATTGCCGGTGAACGAAGAGACGAAGCTCGTCACCTTCTGTCCGGTGGACGCGGTCGAGCGCCTTCGTGACGCGCTTGCGGCCGTCGGCGCAGGCCGTATCGGCGGCTATGAACGCTGCTCGTTCATGACCAGAGGCACCGGCACGTTCCTCGGAGGACCGGGGACGAAGCCCAAGATTGGAAAGGCCGGACAAATCGAGCAGGTCGACGAAGTGCGCCTCGAAATGGTCTGCCCCAAGCGTGTGCTGCCGCTCGCCATCGAGACCATTCGTCAGTTCCATCCCTACGAAGAACCCGCGATCGAGGTCCATCCGCTGTCCCCGAAGCCCGTGCGACACACCGGCGCCGGGCGTCGTCTCACGCTCGATCAGCCGCTCTCAGCGAGCGAGATTGCCACACGGCTCAAACGGCACTTCGGCGTGCCGACGGTGCACGTCGCGTTGCCCGAAGGAGCGCCCGAGGTCCATGCTCGCCTGGGTATCTCGGCAGGTTCGGGTGGCTCGCATCTGGAAGCCGCAGCGGAGCAGGGGTGTACGCTCTTTGTCACCGGCGAATGCCGACACCACGATGTGCTCGGCTCGCTGGCGCGCGGATGCGGAGTGCTGGTTGCCGGGCACACCAATACTGAACGTGGATTTCTGCCGGAACTCGCGCGGCGGCTCGCACGAGCGGTCGATGGAGTGACGTTCCTCCTCGCTGCTGAGGATCGAGATCCGTTCGCCGCGCTCTGACGCGGTGCCGCGTCTGGAGCGGGACGCAAGGACTTCGCAAAGTCCCCGCAAAGTTGCCCTCGTGCGGTTGGTGTTTCCGGAGGCGACGGTAGGATGCGGCCGCGGCCGCCGCAGGATGTGTGCGGCCCAATCGTCCGGATCGGTGCAACGCTCAGGAGGAGCTTCGTGGCTGCAAAGGCCAAAAGCGAAACCAAGTCCGACGTCCGACGCGCCTCAACACGCGATCGTAAAAGTCCCTCGAAGAAGACGCATGCCAACGGAATCGCCTCGCCCAAGGCGCTGGCCCGTTCCGTCGCGTCATCGCCAGGTGTGCGAAAGCATTTCGTGCTCGACACGAACGTGCTGTTGCACAACCCCAACGCGATCTACAAGTTCGAGGAGCACGAGGTCGTCATTCCGTTGACCGTGATCGAAGAACTCGATCACTTCAAGAAGAACAACGATGAGACCGGTCGGAACGCCCGGGCGGTGATTCGCGCCCTCGACAAGTTGCGGGCCAAGGGTCCGCTCTTCGAAGGTGTTGTCTGGAACGAGCAAGGCGGCGCGATTCGCATCGATCGCGCCGACACGACGCTGAAGTTCGGGCTTGATTTCGACAAGGCCGACAATCGCATTCTCTCGGTCGCGCATGCACTGCACGCCCGTGGCCTGACCACGGTGTTCATCACCAAGGACATCAACGCGCGCGTCAAGGGCGATGCCCTCGGCATCCCGAGCGAGGACTTCGAGCACGATCACGTCGACACCGACTGGCTGTACACCGGCTACGTGCAGATGAAGGTACCGGGCACGATCATCGACGATCTCTACAACGAGCGCCAGCTTGCGTTGAGCGCCATCGAAGGGCGTGCGGTTCTGCTGAGCAATGGTGCCGAAGTGGACGAGATCGAGGCAATCCCCAATCAGTTCGTGGTGCTTCAGAATCAGGACGATCCATCGCACACCGGACTCGCCCGCATTCTTGCGGACACTGGACATCTCATTCCAGTGACCGGACCGCGCAAGCCTGTCTATGGCGTGATGGCCAGAAACCTTGAGCAGACGATGGCACTTGATCTGCTGCTCGACGACGAGATCAAGCTCATTTCATTGATCGGACCGGCCGGAACCGGCAAGACGCTCTTGGCTCTCGCAGCCGGCCTCCAGAAGACATTGAAGGAAGAGCGCTACGACAAGATGCTCACCGCGCGGCCGATCATGCCGCTGGGGCGCGACATCGGCTATCTCCCCGGCGACAAGGACGAGAAGCTGTCGATGTGGATGCAGCCGGTGTTCGACAATCTGGCGTATCTCCTCTCGACCCGCGGCACGCACAGTCGCGAGGACGCGGACAGCAAGTCCGCCGAGCAGCGCATGGATCACCTGATGGCGACGGGCAAGGTGATCCTCGAGCCGCTGACGTACATCCGCGGCCGAAGTCTGCCGCATCAGTTCTTCGTGGTCGACGAGGCCCAGAATCTCTCGCCGCACGAAGTGAAGACGATTGTGAGTCGCGTTGGCGACGGCACCAAGATCGTCATGTGCGGCGACATTCTCCAGATCGACAATCCATACCTCGACAGCGCCAGCAACGGCCTCTCGCATCTCATTGAACGAATGAAAGGCCAGCGTATCGCTGGCCACGTGACGCTGACCAAGACCGAGCGCAGCGATCTTGCGAGTCTTGCGGCTGAGGTGTTGTGAGCAGAATGACCGAGGAAGCAACAAGATTGAGGCCGGTCACGTGATTCCTCTCGAATCGCGGACCGGCCTCAAACC
>JBBQCR010000317.1:0-4490 GCA_038318935.1 Phycisphaerales bacterium | reverse complement strand
ACGGGATCCTCGATCGTGATCGCGTTCCGCTGCTCGACGTCGATCTCGCGCAGACACGAATAGAGCGAGGTGGTCTTGCCGGATCCCGTCGGACCGCATGCCAGCAACATGCCGGCGTCCTTGGTCGCGATGAGTCGCAATCGCTCGTACATCCAGGGCACGAGTCCCAGCTCGTGCAGTCGGCTCGGAGCGTTGGAGCTGTCAAGTACGCGAATCACCAGCTTCTGGCCATGCAGACTTGGCGTGAGGCTGACGCGGTAGTCGACTCGACGTCCCTTGACGACCACCGAGAAGTGCCCGTCTTGCACAACGGCCTTCTGCGAGGTGTCGATCTGACAGAGGATCTTGATGACGCCGAGGATTCGCTTGGCGATCTGAGGCGAAAGTTCGACTGCAGTCACCATGTAGCCGTCGACACGAAGCCGAACGACGCTGCGTTCGACACGAGGCTCGAGATGCAAATCGGTCGCCCGCGATCGAAAGCAGGCGAGTAGCAGTAGGCGGAAGGTGCGAATCGATTCCGCAGCATCCTCGTCCTTGCCCGCTTCGATGCCTGCAGCCGTGGCTGCGTGTACCGTCACGCCGCGATTATCTACAAGCGAGATGTCGTGCTCGGTGAAGCTCTTGTCGTTGCTCGCGTCGATGATCTCGCGCAGGCGCTTCTCGTAGTTCGTCTGCACACTCGTCGCGATGACTTCGCTCAGGTCGACGTCAATCGTCTTCTGGTCGTAGGCGCGGCGACGCTGCATGTCGGCGATCGCCGCGAAATCCGGAGTCTGCTTCTTCGGCGCCGCACTCTCCTGAGGATCGATGAAGCGGATTTCGGCCGCCCCGATCTTCACGGTGTCGCCGTGGCGAAGGCGGGCCTCGGCAACGCGGCCACCATTCACCTTGGTGCCGTTCCGACTCCCGAGGTCCCGAACTCTCCAGGCGTCACCGTAGGGCTCGATGACCGCGTGATTGCGGGAAAGCCCGTCGTCGGGGATGTGGAGCGCGTTGTCTGGAAGCCGACCGATCGTGACGGGATTGCCGTCCAGTTCGATGCGGCGATTGCCGTGCGGAGACTTGAGTTCAAGGAATGCCATCGTGTTTCGTCGCTCGTGGCGATTCTACAGGGTCCACGCCGATCGACGATCGGTCCCATCGATCGACACTGCCTCGCTTCAATTTCTCAGGTCATTGATCACGGAGGTCGTCATCTCCCGAGACTCCCGGCAGCGGCACTCGTGGCACCGGCTCCGTTCGAGGCGCCAAGTGTCCGCTCAGCACAAGTCGATCCGCGATCTCCTGCAGGTGTTCGTTCAGATAGGCTGGAAGCAGGTCCGACGGCTTCCAGTCATAGCTCTTCATTTCCGCAACGGCGTCCTCCGGCGACCAACCTTGGTGCAGCATGCGGAAGCTGGCGATCACCCCGCCGGTGCGATACGAACCGCCGTTGCAGTGCACGAGGACTGAGGTGCCCGTTCGATCTGCATCGATCAGATCGCCGACGGCCGCGACGTAGGAGTCGACTGAACCGCGACCATCGCCGAAAAGTGGATACTCGCGCACCTCGATCGACTGCCGCGCCGCAGCAGCCCTTTCGGCCGTCTTTCGGCTCGGCTGGTACTCCAGCTCGGTAAGGTCAAGGATTCGCCGAACGCCGTGCGATGCAAGCACCTTCTCGCCAATCGACTCCGACATGAAACCGCTGCGATGAATGTTTGCGGTCACCTCGCCAAAGCGCCGCGGAATGACGCGATCACGGAGCAAGCCGAACCAGACCGCGATCATGGCGCCGATCGACAACCCGAGGACGAGCAGCGCCCAGGTCTCGGTGTCATGGTGTGAAGTACGGGTCGTCATGTCTCGGCTCGCGTTCCAAGCCACTTTCGCCACAGGCTGCACACTCGTCGGTTCACCGATCGATTCGAAAGATAGCAGCGTGTGGAAAGCGTGAGGCAGACCGACGCAAGGCGGAAAGAAACCGGCTCGCTGCGTTGCCGCAGCGAGCCGTGAATTGGTTCGAATCAACTTAGGTGTCGTGTGGACCGTGTGTGACGTCGCTGAAGCGAGCGATCACCACTTGTCGTCGCGGTCGCGACGGCCACCGCCGCCACCGCCGCCGCCGCCCCCACCGTCGCCGCCACGGCCACCGCCGCCGCCGCCACCGCCACCGCCACCGTAGCCGCCACGGCTTCCGCCGCCGCCACTGTAGCCGCCACCGCCACCACCACCACCGCCGCCACCCGAGCGAGGAGCTCGAGGCTGAGCCTCGTTCACCACGAGCGGACGACCCTCAAGGTCCTTGCCATTGAGACCGGTGATCGCGGCGTTGCCCGCGTCCTTGTCCGCCATGGTCACGAAGCCGAAGCCGCGTGACCGACCGGTTTCACGGTCCGTACCGATGAAAACCTCAACGACCTCGCCATAGCCAGCGAAGAGTTCGCGAAGCGAGTCATCCGTGGTACCGTAATTCAGATTCCCGACGTAGATCTTAAACACTGACTGCCCTTTCCAGCGGCATGAGTCGAACGGGATGCGTTCAACTCGCACACCTGACATGGCCGTTCCCCGAGTAGGGATTAGGCCGACAAAGGAACTCACCGACTTTGGTGGGTTCCAACGCGGGAGAACCCCCGCGTGTTCGAAAACGATACGACTCGTTGCTGCGCCGCAGCGAGCCGTGGTGTTGATTGAGATTCCATCGAGTCCTGCGATCCGATTCCGGCCGCGTGCGATTACCACTCATCGTCCCGGGAGCGCCGGTCGCTCTTGGCTGGACGATCGCCTCCGCGGCCACCGCCCTTCCCACTAGATCCGCCGCCTGAACTGCCGCCATACCCGCCACCAGAACCGCCCCCAGCATAACCACCTCCGCCGCCACCGCCACTCCCGCCTCCGTACCCTCCTCGTCCACCGCCGCCGCCGCTACCGGATCCGCCGCGGCCACCACCGTAGCCTCCGCCGCCGCCACCACCCGTCGGGCGCGGGGCGCGAGCTTGGGCTTCGTTCACAACCAGTGGTCGACCCTCAAGGTCCTTGCCGTTGAGACCGGTGATCGCGGCATTTCCCGCGTCCTTGTCGGCCATGGTTACGAAGCCGAAGCCTCGCGAACGGCCCGTCTCACGGTCTGTCCCGATGAACACATCGAGGACTCCACCGTACGCCGCAAACATTTCGCGGAGCGCGTCATCGGTGGTGTGGTAATTCAGGTTTCCAACATAGATCTTGAACACAGACTGCCCTTTCCAGCGGCAAGAGATGGCGAAGAGTCAATACGGTTGACTCACGATGAAGACTCAGGGAACCAAGCATCGAAATGATGCCAGGCATTGACGCGGACCGTCGCTCGAGACCACTCCCGAGCGAACCGCATCGTAACCGGCCAATGGAAAAACGAGACCCGAGAAGCGGGAAATCAAGGAAAGTCGGAGTTCGGCGTCGCGGTGACCGCCCTCGTCGTTGTCGAAATTGAAGCCGCGCCAAGGCACCCCGCAGGCGAGGAGCGAACACCCAAGCGGCTCAAGAGTGCGTTCAGGGAGGAGCAACGCCCGGCTCAGCGTTGCCTGCGTCCATGCGTTTTGGGGTGGCCAAACGCTTCGCCTTGGGCCGTTCGGGCAGAGCCGCCCCTGGAAACTTTGGTGTGTTGACGGGCGGAATACTGCTCGGCAGAGGCGCAGAAGCCGGTTTCGCCGCGGATCGAGGGGTCGTCGCCGTCGTTGATCGCGTCGTCACCGCTTCCGACCCCGATGGCCCGGCCGGAGAAGATCCGGTTCCAGCGTGCGCGGACTGAGCGGGCGAACTCGACGGAGGCGAGCCCGCAGTGGGGCCGGCCGATGCTGAATCCACCGATCCCGTTCCAGTTGGATCGGCAGCGATCGTGGGAGATAGAGAGTTCGCAGGAAGACGAACCGACCCGCCGCCGCGACGTGGATTGCGACTGGTCCGTCCGGCAGAGGCACCAGCATGTCCGCGCGGATCACCCGTGCGATTCAGACGGGGACCAAAAGGGCCGTTTCGAACAAGATCTGCCTTCTTCAGCACCGGCTCGCCGGACTTCTTCTTCTTTGCCGCCTCATTCACCACGAGCTCACGGCCGAGCAATCGCTTTCCCTGCATCGCCTTCACCGCCGCCTGTCCCAACTCGGCGTCGCGGATCATGACGATCGCAAAGCCCTTTGCACGGTTCGTTGAAGGATCCGTGGGGATCACAAGATCCTCGATCGGAACGTACACGCTGAACAACTCCCGCAGCTGCTCGACCTTCACTTTATAGTCAAGGTTGCCGACGTAGATCTTGAACATGAACGCCGCGTCCCAATCGAAGCCGGCTTGCATGCCGGAAGGAAGTCATCGCTCCAGCTACCGATAGTCCCAAAAGAAACCATCAGCATCGGAAAGAGAGCAGACGAGTAGAAACTACGTCCAGAAGAGCCGACAGAAGAGTGATTGCCGGAGCACCGGGAGGAACTGGCCGCCGATGCTGCGACACACGCTCCTACCCACCC
>JBBQCR010000316.1:0-4514 GCA_038318935.1 Phycisphaerales bacterium | reverse complement strand
GCCGACGTGGCGGCGCCCCAGAGAAATCGATCGGGAAAGCGGTAGTCGCGACTCATCTCGATAGGCGGTGTGTATGGCGAGCGTAACGCTGAAAGGCGTCAAGAAAGTATATCAGCAAGGTGGCCGGGACGTTACCGCGGTGCATGGTGTCGACCTCGAGGTGAAGGACGGCGAGCTCGTGGTGCTCGTGGGGCCGAGTGGGTGCGGGAAGAGCACGACGCTGCGCATGGTCGCGGGGCTCGAGTCGATCAGCGCGGGGGAGTTGTTCATTGATGACCGCAAGGTGAACGACGTGCCTGCGAACGATCGCGATGTAGCGATGGTGTTTCAGAGTTACGCGCTGTATCCGCACATGAGTGCGTACGACAACATGGCGTTCGCGTTGAAGTTGAGAGGGATGAGCAAGGCCGACATCGATACGCGGGTGAAGGAGGCGGCTGGGATATTAGGGATTGGCGAGCTGCTGGGCCGTCGGCCGAAGGACATGTCGGGAGGGCAGCGGCAGCGCGTGGCGGTGGGGCGAGCGATCGTGCGGCATCCGCGCGTGTTTCTGTTCGATGAGCCGCTATCGAATCTCGACGCGAAGCTGCGGGTGCAGACGCGGCGCGAGATCGCGCGGCTGCATCAGACGCTGAGCGCGACGATGCTGTACGTCACGCACGATCAGGTCGAAGCAATGACGCTCGGTGATCGCATTGTGGTGCTCGAGGGTGGGCACGTGAAGCAGATCGACACGCCGATGAATCTGTACGAGCGGCCGAAGAACACCTTCGTCGCGTCGTTCATCGGGAGCCCGAGCATGAATCTGCTCGCGGGGACGTTGGCGGCGACGGCCGTTGGTGGAAGGGCGACGGGCGGGATCGAGTTCCGCGCGGCCGACGGTGCGTTCTCGATGCCGCTCGGCGCCAACTGGGGATCGCGGCTCGGAGCGGTCAATGGGCGCTCGGTGATCATGGGGATTCGCCCGGAGGATATTCTAATCCTGCCGGAGGGAAGCACCGCGGAGCGCGTGGGGACTGTGCGCGTGCGGCTCGATGTCGTGGAGCCGCTGGGGAGCGAGGCCTTTCTCTCCGCGCGCATTGGCGCGAAGGAGATTACGGCGCGCGTGCCGCCGCGAGGGCTACCGACTGCGGGGAGTGAGGTGGAGCTCGTGTTCAATGCGGAGCGACTGCACTTCTTTGACGCGGGGAGTGGGGAGTCGTTGTGGGTGACAAATTAATCAGGGGGCCCAGTACAACTAAAGTGTCACATGATGCCACGACCCAGGCGGAAAGACGAATCACAAAATCTCATCGTTCGTCGCGCTTCGCGGCGCCATCGTTGTCGATGTTGAAGCGCACAAATGCAGAATATCCGGCTGTTTCAAGTTGTGCGATGTAACAACCGACCGTCAGCGCCCGCACCTGGGACACAACTGAACCGCCCCGGGATTGCCGGAGGCTCCCAATCGTGAGAGGATGGGAGCATGACGAAACGGGAGCGGTTTTCTCCTGAGGTCAAGGAGCGGGCAGTCCGGCTGGTGCAGGAGCATCAGGCGGAGTACGAGACCCAGTGGGGGGCGATCACCTCGATCGCCAGCAAGACTGGGTGCGCTGCGGAGACGTTGCGGCTCTGGGTGCGGCGAGCAGAACGCGATGCGGGGCAGCGACCCGGGCTCACCACGGACGAGCAGCAGCGGCTCAAAGTTCTGGAGCGGGAGAATCGCGAGCTGCGCCGCGCGAACGAGATCCTGCGCAAGGCATCGGCGTATTTCGCTCAGGCGGAGCTCGACCGCCACGGGCGATGATGGTGGCGTTCCTCGACGCTAATCGCCGGGAGTACGGAGTCGAGCCGATCTGCGCCGTGTTGCCGATCGCTCCGTCGACCTACTACGAGGCGAAGGCCCGCGAGCGAGATGCGACTCGACTCCCTGCTCGCACGCAGCGCGATGCGGTGCTGCGCGACGAGATCAGGCGAGTGTGGCGGATGAATCACCGCGTGTACGGCGTGCGGAACGTGTGGCGGCAACTCCGGCGCGAAGCGATCATCGTGGCGCGGTGTACAGTCGCGCGACTGATGCGCGCCGAGGGCCTGCAGGGCGTCGTGCGCGGCCGTCGGGTGCGGACCACGATCCCTGAGGTCGCGGCGGAGCGCCCGCTCGATCTCGTCGAGCGCACCTTCGTGGCGAGCCGCCCGAATCAGTTGTGGGTCGCGGACTTCACGTACGTGGCCACCTGGCGAGGCATGGTGTATGTCGCGTTCGTGATCGACGTCTACTCGCGCCGCATCGTCGGGTGGCGGGCGAGTGCGTCGATGCGAACGGACCTCGCGCTAGATGCGCTCGAGCAGGCCGTGTACGACCGAGCGATCGACGGGCGACTCATCCATCACAGCGACCGCGGCTCGCAATATCTCTCGATTCGCTACACCGACCGGTTGGCCGAGGCCGGCATCGAGGCATCGGTCGGCCGCCGAGGCGACGCGTACGACAATGCGTTGGCCGAGTCGGTGATCGGGTTATACAAGACGGAGGTGATCCGCCACGCCGGGCCGTGGCGTGGGTTGGAGGACGTCGAGTTCGCAACCCTGGAATGGGTCGCGTGGTTCAACACGTGCCGGTTGCTCGAACCACTTGGCTACCTTCCCCCAGCGGAATATGAGGCGCAGTTTGATCGGCTCAGAACAGCACCAGCAATCACTAGGGCACTCAACTAACTGAGTCTCCGATAAACCTGGGGCGGCTCAATGTGATAATAAATGTGACGCAACTCATCAGCAACGTCGTCGAGAGTGTCAGCAAACTCTGCGCTCTCTGGCTGCTGGCTCTGAAGCTTCGGCAATAGTTCTGAGAAACAGCACTTCGGCAGAGCGACGAATATCGACCAAACTATCCGCGGCCTCACTCGCTACTTCTTCGACTCTCGCAGGATCAGTCCTCGACGCGAAGCGGCGTATCCGGGGCGATCATTCATGAGATCGGTCTAGTCTCTTAGCCTACTACAGTCACGTTTCGAATTTCGCGACCATGATCGCGCCATAGTGGGTTACCGACAGTACCCACTCGCAAGCCGGGTCCATGATGTCGATATCATCCGAAGATGGGTACCAAATGTCATCAAAGTAGAGAACGAGATCAGCCCATAAGAATTCGTCGATCTCGTCGAAACGATACCAGTTGATCAAAACCCTTCCTCTCGGTACAATCCCCGCGCTGGCAAAGGCTTGATCAAGCGCGAAGTGTGCACCGGTCGCATCCGCGTTCTCAACAAGGGACTCTGCGTGCAAGAGCCGCTCGGGAAGATCGGCGGTGCTAGCGTTCGAGTTCAATCGGAGTGCTAAGACACGTCGCACTTGTTGAACCTCCTCCGCGGTCAGCGCTCGAACAGACGGAGGAGAGATTCCGGGATGAGCTCTGCGAAAATTGAGAAGCTTGAATTCCTGCATAGTGTGCCCGTAGCGTCAGGGGATTATTTCCGGATCTATCATGGGGCCCTCAATTGGCAAGCGAGGGCCGGGCATGAATGTAGGAGATTCTTCAATCGTACCGGGTTCTGGTTCCTTGATCGGTTCTGCCCCTGATCGCCCTCCAGAACCTCTCTTGCCACCAATCCAATCCCACCAATTTATGTGTGGACCTTCCTCCGGATCTCCCGCTGGCCGATTCGGATGGCCTGGATCAAGTCTGTAGCCAAACTTACTGGTACCGCGCTGCGGACTGCCCCACTTCCCTGGCGCCATCTTGGGAAGTCCTTCTTCGATTCCCAACTTCTCGAAGACCTTGAGTAGTGCTTCCTTTGTTGCCGCAAACGATGCCGCCACGACCGCAGTGAACGATGTGTTCACACATGGCTCTGAATTGTTTTGTACGCGATTCGCGCGCTCCTGTTTTGAACTCTCACCAGCACAAAGTCCAAACGGATCCGAGAAGTTGACCGGATCGCCATTCGCGAATCCATACGCATTGAGCCCCCCCGCGAGGCCGATGGGATCTTCCTGCGTGAAGTGATCCGTTGGGCGTGCGCGTGCGGATTCTGTTTTTGTAAGTCGGTGTTGCTTCTCCTTTTGGCCGCGCGGTGAGTCGGTTAGTGCGTCGTACTTTTGCGGTTTCGGCCTTGAGGTGCAGTTCTGAGGGTGGGTCCGGCGTCGTGTGCGTGAAGATGTGCGCAGATGCACGCGCGCGCGAGCACGATCGTGGAGATATCTCTTCGTGCGCACGGAGCGTGAGATATCTCCGCATTAGCTTGCGCACACCCGAGTGTGCGCGCGCGAGATATCTCTGCAGATATCTCGTGATGCGTTGCTCCAGTGCACGGCGCATCGGACGCCCTACCGCCGGGTCAGCGCCGTTGTCGGGCGCCTATGGGCCGCGAGCGCGTGCGTGTGCGCGTTACGCCGCGACGTGCAGCCGGCCGCGCTTCCGCGACTTCGGCGCCGCGCGCACGGTGATCTCAACATCGCGCCCGAGCGCGGTGAGAAAACCGATCAGGCGTTGCGTGGAGAAACCGCTGAGACGACCGCGCAGGAGGTGCGAGACC
>JBBQCR010000315.1:0-4519 GCA_038318935.1 Phycisphaerales bacterium | reverse complement strand
ACCAGGTTGGTCGGCAGGAACATCAGGATGCAGATCATGAAGAAGAGTTCGACCGACACCAGGAGCATGCCGACCGACATACCGCTCTTGAGCGGGATGCCCAGGACCGGCAAGCCATCACCCTTCAGCGAGGCGAACGCGGCGCGGCTGTTGGCCTGGGTGTTGATTCGGATGCCGAACCACGCCACGCCGTAGCTGCCGAGGATGCCCAGGACGCTGGCGAGAAGAATGACCGTGACGTCGCCGACCGACTTGTGCTCCAGCACGCCGAAGTAGAAGACGATGGCGGCGCCGATCGTCAACCACAGCATCGCCAAGAACTTGCCCTGCTGGAACAGGTAGCTTTTGCAGGTCTCCCAGATGATGTGCGAGACCGCGAGCATCGACTTGTGGGCCGGGAACGCGACAGTCTGCTTGTACTGCACCAAGCCGAACAGGGCGCCGAGCACCGCGATGATCAGACCGGCCCACATCAAGTGGCCGCCGTTCACGCTCGACCCGAACACGTCGAAGTTGACCGAGCGCACGCTCGGAAGTCGCAGGTCGGCTTCGCCGGCGAACGCGGATCCGGCGAGGGCGAGGGCGGCCAGGGCGGCGACGCTGACGAGACCGGGGAACGAGGGCGTCCGCCGGGAGAGAACGGGATCAGGTTGCTGACCGGAATGCATAGATCGTGGTCCCTACGGGGTCCGGAACGGGGGAAACCTACCGCCGGTGGGAAGACCCACGATCGAGTGCCGAGTCCGCAAAAACGAACCCGAACGCCGACCTCCCGGCGAGAGGGGGCGGGAGTGTACCAAGAGTTTCGCGGGCGTGAAGACGGGTCGTGCGGGCCCGGGCCCGCTTGCGAGCCAAACCCTAACAATCGGTCACTACGCTCCGCGAAGTGCCCCCCACTCGCGTTGTCCTCCAGGCATTGGCCATTCTTCTCCTCCTCGCCGCCCCCGCGGTCGGGCAAGCGAGCGCGTGGCGAACCTTGAACGCGGAAGTGCAGGCGCTCTACGCCAAGGGCAATTACGAGCGAGCGTCCGTGCTGGCGACCAAGGCGCTGGTGACCGCGGAGCAAACCTACGGCACGGAGCATGCGTCTGTCGCCATGAGCCTCAACACGCTCGCGATGATCCACCAGGCACGACGTCGCTTCGACCTCGCCGAACCGCTCTATCGGCGAGCCATCGCGATCCGCGAAAAGCTCTCGGGGCCCGACCACCTCGATGTCGCACCGAGTCTCAACAATCTCGCTGGTCTTTATAAGGAGGAGGGTCGCGTCGCACTCGCCGAACCGCTCTATCAACGCTCACTTGCGATTCGCGAGAAGTCCCTCGGAGGCAACGACCCGAGCGTCGCGCTTAGCCTCAACAACCTTGCGGCGCTGTACGCGTCGCAGCGACGATTCGACGAAGCGGAACCGCTGTACCGTCGATCGCTCGGCATTCTGCAGGCAGCCAACGGTCCAGAGCATCCGACGGTCGCGAGTGGACTCAACAATCTGGCCGAGTTGATGTTTCGTCAGGGGCGATTTGCGGACGCCGATCCGCTCTATCGGCGGGCGCTGGAAATCTGGGAGCGATCACTCGGCCCCGACTCGCTTGACGTCGCGACCTGCCTGACGAACATCGCGGGGCTCGACGTCGCCCAAGGCCGATTGACTTCCGCCGCGACCAATACCCAACGAGCGCTGGCGATCCGAGAGAAGACGCTGGGGCCGGATCATCCGACTGTGGCCATGAGCCTGGTCGATCTCGGTGATCTGCACCGCAAGGAACGCCGCGCCGACCTTGCCGAGCCGCTCTATGAGCGGGCACTGAAAATCAATGAGTCAGCACTTGGCCCCGATCATCCGACCGTCGCGGCCAACCTCAACGATCTGGCGTGGGTCGCGGAGTCGCAAGGACACTTCGCGCGAGCCGAGCCGCTCCTTCAACGATCGCTGGCGATCATCGAGAAGGCGGTGGGTCCCGATCAGCCACCGGTGGCGATCTGTCTGAACAACCTCGCGGCGCTCCTTGAACGAGACGGGCGGCCGGCGCTGGCGGAATCGCTCTATCGCCGGTCGCTCACCATCCTTGAGACAAGCCTCGGGCCCGATCATCCGGACGTTGCCGCAACGTTGCGCAGTCTCGCAGCGCTTTGCCGCGCGACGGGTCGGGTCGCGGAAGCGGATGCCCTTGACACAAAGGCGACGCGGACTCGACAGCGCGACCGCTGAACCGTCGTGTTCATCGGAGTCCGATCGTGATGACATCGCACAAAAGCGGGCGAGGGGATTTGAACCCCTGACGTTCAGCTTGGAAGGCTGACGCTCTACCACTGAGCTACGCCCGCGAGACTTGACGCATGCTATCCATTCGTCGCCGGTCGTGGCCATTCGTCGCCGGTCGTGGCCATCGACCACAGCGACTCATGCTTACTCACGGCGCCTTGGCGACGGCCGCCTTCACCGCTTCAAAGTCAATCTGCACACCGGCGTTCTCGTTGACGGCCGCGTAGGCGATCGTGCCATCGCGTCCGATCACGAACGCGGCTCGCTTGGTGACGCCCTTCAGTCCCATCAGGTCGTCGTAGAGCGCGCCGTACGACGCGGCCACGGTCTTGTTGAAATCCGAGAGGACCGGAAACGGGATCTTCTCGGCTTCACGAAATCGATCGGTCACGAACGGGCTGTCGATCGAGATCGCGAACACTTTCGCTCCCAGACCCGTCCACTGCTGCCACGTGTCGCGGAAGTGGCACATCTCGGCGGTGCACACCGAACTGAAGGCGAGCGGGAAGAAGAGCAGGACCACCTTCTCCTTTCCGAAGAGGCTCCCCACATCGACGGGCTCGCCGGGCTTACTTGGGAGCGTGAACAGCGGGGCCTTGGAACCGACGGAAAGGGCCATGCGAAACTCCAAATCTGGACGGTGGGTCGTTGGGCGAGATTCCGACTCGACGAGACGTCTCATCAAGCGCGAGAGCGTACCGGGGCGGGAGTGTGGGTTGAAGACGATAACCGAGGAAGGGCTGACCAGCCAGCGATCGCCGGCTCCTCGCCACGTGACGCGATGCAACCACCCGACACAGAAGTCGCAATTGAATGCCGATCCTCTCCTTTCCGAAGTCCTTCCTTCCTTTCACCCTACGGGAAGTTGTAGAGTGACTTCTGCGACTCGGCGGCTCCCTGCGGACAGGGTGCCGTGAGGCTTTCACCGAGTCGCCGCTCTCGCTCTGCGATAAGAGGAGGAGAAACACTGTTATGCGCGTGAATCCATGGTCCTTCGTCGGCACAATGGCGACGGCGTCGATGCTTGCGGTCTGTACCGCCAGCTTCGGCGGCGACGTCTGCAACGGTTCCGCCACCAACAACTGTTGCGTGGCTGGTAGTACTCCTGGCTGCTCTGATACCGATTGCTGCAACACGGTCTGCGCCGCAGATCCGTTCTGCTGCTCGGTCGTCTGGGACGGCATCTGCGCGGGCGAGGCGTCCAGCCTCTGCGCGTTGTGCGCACCTGCGATCTGCCCGGTCGATTGCTCGAGCGCCACCGTCGAGGAAGGCGAACTCTGCGGCAACGACGACAACGGCGGTTGCAACAATCCGTCCCAACTGGTTTCGTTCATCGACGTCGGTGATGTGGTCTGCGGCCAGTACTGGGCCGACGGCAGCACTCGCGACACCGATTGGTATGAGTTCACGACCACCGAGAACAAGATCCTGACCTTCGCGGTCAGTGGTCAGATCCAGACGAATCTGTTCTTCACCACGCAAGGTTGCCCGCCAGCGGTCATCCAAGTTGCGACCGGTGTTCCCGGTTCCTGCGATGCGGTTGCCATCTCCGACGTCTGCGTCCCGGCTGGTACGTACTGGGTGATCGTCGTCCCGGCGAACTTCAACGGCACGCCGTGCGACCAGGACGCCAAGTATCTGCTCTCGATCATCGACACCGGTTCGGTCTGCACCGCGCCTCCGGGTGATTCGTGCGCCGACGCGATTCCCGCGTTCGAAGGCTCCAACAACGTCGACACCAACGGTGCGTTCACCAACGGCGATCCGCTGCCGCCGGAGTGCAACTCGTTCGGCTCGGTCACCATGTTCAACGACGTGTGGTACACGTTCACCCCGTCGGTCTCCGGCCTCTGGGAAATTTCCACCTGCAACTCGGTCGACTTCGACTCGCGGCTTGCGATCTACTCGGGTGATTGCGACAACCTCGTCGGCATCGCCTGCAACGACGATGGCAGCGGTTGCGGCTTGACGTCGAACATGCTTGCGACCCTTGATGCCGGCACCGAGTATCGGATCCGCCTCGGCGGGTTCGGCGCTGCGGAGTTCGGCAGTGGCACCATGACCATCTCGCCGTTCGTCTCCTGCGTCGCGTGCCCCGAAGGCTCGGTCGCTGAAGTCGAACTCTGTGGTGAGGATCTCAACGGTGGTTGCAACGGTGGCGGCGTCTACGAAGACGCGGCCGTCAACTCAACCATCTGCGGTACGTTCTGGGCTGATGGCAGCACCCGCGATACCGACTGGTACAAGATCAACCTT
>JBBQCR010000314.1:0-4534 GCA_038318935.1 Phycisphaerales bacterium | reverse complement strand
GTTGAAGTGAGCGATTCCTCGTCTAGTTGGAGGGGGCCGACGGATACGGCTCGATCGCCGTGTGCTCTGCAGAAGCCACAAGAGCCACAGGCGCGCGAGGTGGCTGAACCATAGTGCGCTCGCAACTCGCGGCACACCGATCGCTGCCGCTGGAAGAATCGAAGCAGCCCGTCCATCGACCGCTGGATCGACTCGACTTCCTTTTGACGCTGTGGGGCAAGCAGAATTGTCAGTTGCCGCTCGATCTCCGTCGTCAAACCACGAGGTCGGATCACGGCGAACTCAACGGTGTCGGCATCCTCATTCGGTCGCGCCCGGGCGAGGGACTCGATCCGGATCAGGCCCGCCCGATCCATCATCAGCAGGAGGCGCTTGTTCCAGCGCTCGTTTTCACTGAAGCTTTCGCGTCCAAAACGGTGCCTCGGTTGAACGCCGGTCCTGAGACGAAACGTCCCTGTAGGGTGACCCTCCGCGTTGCGCTCTATCTCACGCGATTCCCACATCGCCCGCCACCGCCCGTTGACTTTCTCTTCGTCGCGTAGCAGGGTCGGTCCCATTGTGCGTGCCACCCGCGCGTCCCGAAGAGTAGGGACTAAGAGCGATACACATGGCAAGCCGTCGCGGCCGCCGCGACCGACCTCCTGATAGAAGCGGTCGAGCCCTTCCGGAAAACAGGCGTGCAGGATAGTCTTGACGTCAGGCTTGTCCACTCCCATGCCGAAAGCAGAGGTTGCAACGACCAAGTCAAGTTGGTCCGCGCGCCACGCCTTCATGATCGCCTTCCGATCACCTCTCGGCGTATCTCCGTGGAAGACTCGAAAACGCGAAAAGCCAAGTGACTCGAGTCGGGTGCCCCAAGCCTCTGCTTCTCGTCGCTCGGTAACGTAGAGGATGGCTGGCCGTGGCAGCCGCAGCAGAGCGTCCGCCACCCAATGCTCCTGCTCTTGCACCGATGCCCAACCATGCACAGAGAAGTAGTGAATCTCGGGCCGCAGTCGTTGGACGATGTACTCGTTCCAGCTGACATCGCTGGCAAACAGTTCCCGCAGCATGGACGGGGTGGACGGCGAAAACGTCGCTGACAACAAAAGCGTGCGAATGCCAGTTGGGGCAACGGATCGCCACTCGCGCAGCTCTGCGCCAAGTAACTGAAATTCGACCCTGAAGTCCGCGCCCCAAGATTCGATCAGATGCGCTTCATCGACCACGAGACGCCGCAGGAAACCCTCCTCGGCGTGGCGCTTGAGCAGACCCTTGAGTCGGCCTGCAACGATCGCCTCGGGAGAAGTGATGAGGAGTCGGCATCTACGGCCTTGGACTGCATCGAGTACGGACTCCGCGTCATCACCGGGCGTATAGAGCATCGGTTCCGAAGCAGCTGCGAAGGGCAGGTCTTTGACAGCAGCCAACTGATCGATGCCCAGAGCCACCGTCGGGACAACCAATACGGTGAGGCCCGGCTCGAAAGCGGCGCAGCACTGGTAGATCAGGCTCTTGCCAGACCCTGTGGGCATCCCGACAAGAATTGTTGAGTTCTGCTCAGCGTTCAGGGCATACCAAGCGGCGTCTCGCTGGGCCGCGGACTTCCATGCCGACATTCCCAATAGCCGGCGCAACCAGGGTTCCCCCTCTACAGGCGCGTCGACAGTGGTCGGGCGGATCCGAGGAAAATCCAGTGAGTACTCACCGAGATCCGCGACCCAGTCCGGTCGATAGGGCTCAACAACTAGGGTGCCATCCAGGTCTTGGTGCACATCCACGCGCTCTAACAGACTGCGCATCGTGGCATCCAAGCTTCGGACGACGACGATGGCACCGTCAGGCAAGCGTCGCAGACACTGGCGAAGAAGGACAGCCCAATCGATGCCACTAGCGCCTGCCTGGGTCGCCGCTACGAAACGCCGAATAGCATGGTCCGACGGACCGGTCGCAGCAGTCTTGGCATACCAAGACGGTACTCTCCCGCTCTGCAGAACTTCTTCAAGTAGGCGAGCAGTGATCATGTCGCCGCAGCGCGTTCGATTTTCAATAGGCCGACCGCGTCAAGCCCGAGTTTGGCATTCCGAATTGCGTTCGCGGTCGCGGCTATGCCACGCTCATACTCAGTGCTTTCCTCAGACCGCATTCGATTCGCTGCCTCTGCCTCGTCAAACAACCGTTCACAGAATGCAGTGTCGGCCTCTCGGTATCTGGCCTCATATACACCTGCCGCCTCGGACGCACTGAGCGCAAGTAGTTCCCTCAGAGTCGTAGACCAACGGCCCGCCTCAGGCTTGAAGATCTCGACAGCCTCATCGCGACTCAGGTCGGCGGACGCCCTCGCCTCGTCTCGGAGATGATCCGCAAGCCGATTGGCGACCGCAATGTCCAGTGCCTCGCCGGTCTCCAGATCCAGACCACTCCAGACGACGCGCCCCTCCAGCAGGCGCTGCGCCCGTGCTGGCGCCTCCTCGTCGCTCGGATCTTGGAGTGACACCCGCCACGCCGACAGTAGATACAGGCCTGGCGGCGTCGCATCTGTCTTCAATCTAGCGAGAACCGAACGTCCCCGCACGTGTTGACGCATCGCTACGGCCATGGCATCGACTACCGGGTGCCCGACCGCGAAGAACTCTAGATCGGGGCGATCTCGGGCCACGGTTCGCGAGAACGTTCCGTAGCGATCCCGCAGAGGGTTCTCTCCATCCCTCTCTAGGCCGACCATCTTGTAGTCGGTGACCTCTTCCGGCCTGAGCCGCCAAGTCTTGAGGTTAACGTCCTTGTTGTCAGTAACACGCCGTGCGGCGTCGGCACGACTGATCGCCCTCAGATAGGAGGGCAGCGCCTGCTCCAACTGTTCGTCGCCGACACGCTCGGCGGCGCGGAGATAGCGCGTGGCGC
This sequence comes from Phycisphaerales bacterium, assembly GCA_038318935.1. Lineage (GTDB taxonomy): Bacteria > Planctomycetota > Phycisphaerae > Phycisphaerales > SM1A02 > JAEUIT01. Next base: position 1,654 of record JBBQCR010000314.1, on the reverse strand, counting down.
TCCGGAACGAGGCCACGTCGGTCAGTGCCTCGGCATCGTCGGTGGCGCGCTCGCGCTCTGAGGTGTCGCGAATGGTGGAGACCAAGTCGCTCAATGCGGGTGGCCCCATTTCGATCGCCGTCTTGACCACGAGTCGCTCCGTCGCATGGAGCATGAACTCCAGGCCGCTAATGGAACGGGTGAAGACCCCGAACCCCTGGTCGAGACACCGGAACCACGCAGCCTCCAAACCGTCAGCGGGACAGATCACCAACGACCGAACAGGACGATCGCGTCCGATGCGGTCCAGCCGGCCGATGCGCTGCTCTATGGCCGAAACGGACCACGGCAAGTCGAAGTGAACCAGGACATCTGCGAACTGGAAGTTGCGCCCCTCGCCGCCTGATTCGTCAGAGACGAGGAAGAAGCAGCTCGGGTTTCGACGGAAACGTGCAACCTGCCTTTCCTTCTCGTCATCGTCCAAGTCGTGCCTGAAGCAGGCTATCGCATCCTTGCCAAACTCGGTCAACAGCGAATCGGCCACATACTCGGCGGTCCCAAAGGTACCGGCGAAGATCAGCACTTTGGACGCACCTTCGGTCAGCAAACATCGTAGGCGCGCCTTCAGGCAACGAATTCTCTCGTGCTCCGGGACGTCGATGGCGGCGCGTAAGAGACCCACCCAGCGGTTTAAGTCTTGTTCATTGAGTTGCCCGGCGAAGACGGCTCCAAAAGCTTCGAGCAGAGGCTCGTGCTCGTCGTAATCCAACGCGGCGTTGGCGTCAAATATCTTGAGGTCAACAGGGGTCTCGTTGTCCCCGATGGTCAGGGCGTTCGCGATCTCATACAGCGCCACCGGATCACACACGGCTTGTGCCACCTTCCGTAAGAGCACATGCACAGCATCGACACTCATGCTCCCGGCTAAAGGCTGAAGAAGGTCCAGAAGCACAGCAGTGATTTGCGCTTCAAGCGGAGAAGGCACGTAGGTCACGGCCTCGACTGCGCGCGGAATTCCCGGTAGCAAGTCGGCATCGACGAGTCGCGTTCGACGGTTCTTCAGAATGCGGCGGCTAATGCGATACCGCGATACCACGTCGTCGATCAACTGACGGTAGTACTTCAGTGCCTCGGAAGGGCCTTCCGCTGCCGCTACTCTGCTTAGGCCTCGCAGATCAGCGTCGTCCCGGATCACGTCAATCGCCAGGAGCCGCTCGACGTCCTCCTGCAAGAGTTCGAAATCTCCAGGGCTGTCGAGTTGGCGAACGACGATTCGAAGCCTGCGGCCAAGCGCAGGTTGCGCGGCGTAGAGAACGGAGAATCGTTCCGCGATTGGTTGACCTTCCTGGTATCGCACCGGGTCGATCAACCTCAGTAGCCGAACCAACTCGGTCTCCCGCTCGCGTGCTGGTATTGCGCTTAGCAACAGCAGGCGGCCCGACGTCAGGGAAAGTTTTTCGACCAGTGCGTAGTGAACGTCACTCCAGAGCAATTGATGAGCCTCGTCGACTATGACCAGGTCCCAATGGCAAGCGAGTATCTGGACACGATGACTTCGCTCTGCGACCTTGAGTGAGGAGATCACCAAGGGCCAAGCCTTCAGGGTGATCCGACTCGGATCGTGCAGGTCCAGCAGGCGGAAGTCCCTGCCGCCGAACGAGAGATGCATCTCGCA
>JBBQCR010000313.1:0-4536 GCA_038318935.1 Phycisphaerales bacterium | reverse complement strand
TTCGTGACCACATCCTGCGGGGCACTGAAGACGATGTCGCCAGTCACCTTGCCGAGTCGGTTGCTTGCGCCGACGAGTTCAATCAGTTCCGGCGGCGCGTTCATATTGCCGCCCGGGCGGACGTTGAGACGAGGCGTGATGCGGAAGGCGTCGCAGACTTCGTTGATACTCTTCGCGAGCTCCTTCGAGCCGTCCGTCTCAGCTCGCGGCACCGCGATGCGCCCGATCGGAGTGATGGCCCCGCTTACCCGTCGAATCACGTCATCGCGCTGCGAACCTTCCACGAGTGCCCGGGCGATGCGATCGCTTTCCTCGTTCAGAGAGCGGGCTGGGGCCCAGAGGTAGTCCTGGGCGAACACGTAGAGGAAGATCCCGAACGCGATGATCATCGCCCACTGATACGTTGGCGGAAGGGCTCGGAAACGATCGACGTAACCCGCTTTCGCGGGGACGATCGCCTTCGGCGCGGACTCGCCGCCTGAAGGCGACGAACTCGTCGAGGGGGCGGAGGGATTCGTGGAGATGGTCGTCATGACGCGCTCTTGAGCCGGGCGAGCACCCGATCGAAGTCCTTCTTCAGACGATCCTTGGTTTCCTGATCAAGATCAGGTTGCTGACGCGCCTTGGCGATCTTGGAGAGGAAGTCGGTGGCCTGTGCCTTGGTGAGGGCCTTGATCTCGTCATCGGACATAGGGGCGGGGATCTCCACCTTTGGACCTGACGACGGTTGGGGCGTCCCAGTCGATGGTGTCGGTCCGGCCGCACCACCCTCGGGGGTCGGCGGGCGTCGACGATTGACGCCACGATCGCTGGCAACCGGAGCCGGAACCGCGGTCTCTTCTCCCGCCGCCGCGGTCTCGCCCTCGGCCGCTGGCTCGACGGCGGTTGCTGTTTCGTCCACCGGAGGCGTGACGGCATCAGCGCCGCGGAGTTCCCGCCCACGGGCAGCATCGGGCGTCTCGGAGCGCGGCGTCGTTGGCTTCGCAGTCGCGGCTGCTCGTGCCGTGTCATCAACGGGGGTTGGCGGGGTTGCGCTCGCCGCAGCAGTGCCAGTCTTTTCGCCAGTCCTTTCACCAGTCCTTTCACCAGTCCTTTCAATAGTCCGCCAGTTCGGATACCGACGGTCGCGAAGGTCGTGCAGGGAGTAATCGTCGGCGTCCTTCCATGCGTGGACGTGCGTTGGATTTCCCGCGGTGAAGATGATCGTGAACACGCTCTGCTCACGGCCATCCGTGGCTTCGATCTGGTACTGGAACTCGCTGAAGATGCCGGTGTCACGAGCCGCTGACTCGAACGCCAAGACGACCGCCTGAGGAGAGAGATGCGTCGTCGTGACCGCACCGTCCTTGCCGATCTCCTTCTTGTCCAGCGACCTGGCAACACCGCGGAGGGTGATGCTCTGTCCGGCGTTGACTTGGATGCTCTCGACGTCGATCGACTCGGGCATCGAGTTCGCGAGGTCGCCGAGCAACTTGGTCATCGGCCACGTGGACTTCGCGAGCGTGGTGTACAGGGCGGCCTTCTGACGGGTGATGCGATTCTCACGCTCGTAGCTCTCGACGTCGCTCAGCTTCCACCGGAGGATCAGATTCCGGGCACCGGCAAAGGCGATCGGAGCAAGCAGGAACACCGCGAGCGACGCGACGATGACCGTCGCAGCGGTCTGCGGTGACTGGAGTCGGCGCAGGGCCTGTTCAAGCGGATGCGGCTTCGGTCGCGGCAGCGAAGCTCGCAACGACACGAGCGGTGCGAGCGGACCGGTTGCGGCAAGCAAGGCTCCAAGGGCGAGGGCCCGCTCGGCATCGATGTCCGAAGAACCCGGCAGGCGTCGCAACACCAGTTCGCGTGCCGCAGGAGGCAGAGCGAGGAACGAGCCGTCGTCGAGGTGCGAAGTCAGTTCGCCGTGCAGTTCCTTGATCTCTTCGGTGCTGCCGTCCGCGGCGAGGATCGTCTCAGCAGCAGCGCGGAGGATTCCTTCTCGCCACGTCAAGTCATCGGAGGGATCTTCGCGTGTCGATCGGAGCACGAAGCCGTGGCCGGCGCTTCCGGTCGACGCGAGCATGAAGAGAATCGTGCCATCGCTGCGATCAGCTCGTACCAACGGCTGGGCTGGCGGCAGACCTCGCAACAAGGCCAACAGGCACGCAAAGGTCGGTGCAAAGCGCACCTCGGTGTAGTCGGGCAGCGTCGGGAGCGCCGGAGCGATCGAGGACTCGGGCCACGCCAAGATGATGCCTTGTCGACCGCTGTTGGGTCGACCTCCGTCGGCGCGAGTGTCGTTCGCACCAGGCACTTCCGGCAGCGGCACCATGCCAAGTCGGTGCGGTGGTACGCCACCCATCAGCGCGGTTTCCGCTTGCAGCCGAAGCGCCGAAAGCAATTGGTCGCCTTGGGTGGGTGGAAGCGCGCAGGTTCGACAAAGGGTCGCGGACGCGGGGAGGATCGCGAGTGCTTTCGCTGGCTTCCACGCTCCGGCCCACGCGGTGAGATCCTCACCGGGGGAACTGAGCGCTCGCTCGCCCAACACCGAGAACTGCTCGGAAGCTCCGCTGCCGGAATGCCGGAATGCGATGGCCTTCCAACCCGCGCCACCGCTGGTGACGGTCGGGAGGAGAACCACCATGCATCGCTCGTCGGCGACTTCAACTTGCCGTCCTCGTCGATTCACGCCAAAGCCTCTTCCGGTAGCACTGAACTCGTCCGATTGATAGCGTCGCAGGCGCTCCAGCCGTCCAAACTCACCTTCGACCGCAGGTCACTGAGACCGTCACTGGCACCCTCACGGTCAATCCGATCACGCCTGCCGCCCTGACTTCCAGCCGCGGTCACTGCTCGCGATACTCCAGAATGCGGGCGGGCAGCGTGGAACGATCCACCAGCACCGTGATTTCGACCTCGAGGCCTGTGGACGCACTTCGTCCGCGACTGGTGATCGAGAACACTTGACTGGTGACGTCCAAATCTCGAGCCAAGCCGACCAGCACCTGCGGAGTGATCTTAGACGATCCCATCAGATCGACGATCGAGGTGATTCCGCCTGACTTTGAGTTGCGGAGGTTCATGATCGCGTCGACGGTGTAGGAATCGAGGTTGAGGACGTTTTTCAGTACCTCTGCCGACGCCGTGTTCACGTTGACCTTGCCCGGCGCAACCTTGGCGGGGTCGTCGCTCGTGCCTTCGCGGAAGATGAGACGAAGCTGATTCGAATCGAGCGCCTTGGTGCCTTGCGCTCCGCCAGCAGCAGCAGCCCCAGCTCCGCCAGCCGGAGCCCTCCCCGCAGCTCGGCCAGTTTGGCCACCGCGGGCCCCGGCGCCGCCTGCCGCAGGCTTCCCGCTGCCGCCTTGGCCGAGCGAGGCAAGGTCAGTGATCAGCAGTGCCTCCATCGTGGCATTGCCGCCCTTGAAGTACTGCGAGAGGGCTCGAGCCTGAGCATCGTCCACGCCGAACCTGGTCTTCATGTCGTCCGTCGACGCGTCCTTCAAGGACAACTTTGGTTCGCCGGAGCCACCAAGTTGACCTGCGGTTGTCGCCGCCGTCAGCAGCGACGACCAACCGCCTTGCAGCAGGCCGTCCGCGTTGTCGTTGGGGGGGCTCGTACCGCCGTCGTCCTCGTTGGGATCAAGACGGCCGTTGAGATTGACGTCTTCGCCTCGCACGTACTCAGGCCACGCGCCAGCCACCAGTTCCAGTTCCGCGATGCTGCGGAAGTCGGCGTTCCTCGGCTGATAGGGCATGTTGCGGTTGAAGTAGAAGTCCCGCTCCGCACCCATTGATTGCACATCGTTGTCTGCGTCGCGCCAATCGAGAATCGAGTCCGCGACATCAAAGGTCATGTTGGGGATCTGGAGCAGTTGTCCCCGTTGCAGCTTGTTGATGTTGGCCTTGGCGCCCTCGTCTTGCGGACCGGGCTTTTCGACGCCGTCCTCGGTGTGTCGAATCGTCCACGAGCCCGAGAGCAGCGAGCCGTCGGCAACCGCCCCAAGATCGCGGTAGATCGTGAGGACGTCGTCCGGGTCGGGTTTCTCGGTGTGGTACTCGATGACCGAAAGCGACTCTTCGATGCCGGCGCGGGCCGCCCAGCGGGCTTGCACTCGGGCCAGCGACTCACGTCCCATGCTCGCCGTGCGAAACGCGATCATCTGGGTCGCTGCCACGATGACCGCAGCAATCGCGATCGCCCAAAGGACGATGAGCACCACGGATCCGCGGTGTCGCCGATCATGCCCAGTCGGGCGAGTGATCTGGAGCGACGTCGTCACGAAGTTCCGCCTCCGCCTGGACCACGGCGCGAACCGGAGTTGCCGCCGCCGCGAGAACCGCGACTGACGAAGCCACCGCCGGAGCGGCTGCCTCGACCGACCGAACCACCCGGCGGAGGCCCGCCCGGAGGAGGGCCGCCAATTCCCATTCCGCCCGTACCGCCACCGCCCGGCCGACCTCCTCCGCCAGGAGGGCCGCCTCCCCCCAATTCCCCGCCAGCCCCTTCGCCGCCAGGCGTTTCGCCGGGTCGACCACCCTCTTCACCACCACCTGGAG
>JBBQCR010000312.1:0-4539 GCA_038318935.1 Phycisphaerales bacterium | reverse complement strand
GATTGCTTTCGTAGACCGCCGGTGACGAAGCCGTAGGCGATCCCCGGCAGCAGAAACGTCAGGAAGATCATCGGCACGATGACCTGCGACCAGCGGTCGCCCGGGCGTTCCCCGGGTGCGGGCACGCCCGACGCGAGCGTGGGTTGCCCGGTGCCGTAGAGCGGCGCGCCTGGAATGAGTACCGCGCAGGCGAACGCGCCGAGGACGACCGCCGCAACAAATCCGGACCAGGCGAGTCCGCGCTTCTCGATCGGCTTGAGAGCCAAATCGGCAATCAGTGACGTGTCTTCGCCACTCGCGGCCTGCTGACGATTGAGCCGTGGCTCGACGATGCGATCGGTCACGAACCAGCCGGCGAACATGATGACGAATGCGCTCAGCACCTTGAAGTACAGATTGCCGGTGGCATCGACGTCGTGATAGCTCGGGTCGATGATGTGAGCCGCCTGCGTCGCGACGCCAGCGAGAAATCCATCGGACGCGGTGGGAAGCACTCCCGCGCCGAAGCCACCGGCCACTCCCGCGAATGCCGCCGCGAGGCCCGCGATCGGAGGACGACCGATCGCGAGGTACAAAGCCGCTGCGAGGGGCGGCAGGATGATGTAACCGGCGTCGGAAGCGACCGACGCGTTGGCGCCGAGGAAGACGATCATCGGCGTCAACAACCACGACGGCGTAGTCAGCGCGAGCCACCTCATCAGGGCACTGAACACGCCGAACTTCTCCGCAAGTCCGATCCCCAGCATCGAGACGAACACCAAACCCAGGGCAGGCAGGCCGGTGAAGTTGCGCACCATCGACGAGAGCATCCAATAGATACCGTCGCTCGTGAGAAGGCTCTTGGGTCGCAGCTCCACAGGCCGGCCGTCTCGGTCGGTTTGTCCAACAAGCGTCACCTCCGGCCTGCCGCGGGCGTCGAGGACGGGAGTCATCACCGTCGCGCCCGAAGTATCGAGCACCGGCGCACCCATCTCGTTGAGCTTGGCGGTCATCTCGACCTTGGGAGTCACCGGCTGCACGCGCCATCCGGCGGCCGAGCCGATTCCGGAAACGACGACCACGACCGCCGCAAGGATCGCAAAGAGCAGCGCCGGCTCCGGCAATCTGTTGCCGATGCGCTCGACACGGTCAAGGAGGCTGGAGGATCGGGACGAGTTGGAGCGGAATGTCTCTGCCGCCATGGAAATCCGGAAGTGGAAGGAAACCGCGTAGCGGATGGACTGCTGTTGCGTCGAAAGACGCACTCTGGGACAGCCCAATCGCCAAAGTCGCAAGACCTCTTGCGCGGCTCGGCCTCGGACATCACGCTGCACTCGATTGCCAACGAAAACGCCCCGAGCATCGCTGCTCGGGGCGTTGTGATGTCAGAGATGTCTCGCCGACGCGGAAGGTCAGCAAGTCAGATTCAGCCCCACTGGCCCAGCAGGATTGCCAAGTCAGCCGATCCAACGATGCCGTCGCCGTTGAAGTCGCCGCCACCAGCGGAAGTTCCGCCCCACAGGCCGAGGAAGAGTGCCAAATCGCTCGGTCCGACGATGCCGTCGGCATCGAGGTCAGGCGACGTGGCGAGGCCTTGGAAGAGCGCGAAGGCGCGAGCCGTCGCACGCTTGCCGATCTTCTCGCCAATCACACGGGCCGGCAGGTCGTCCGCACGCGGGTGAATGCCGCCGTAGATGCGGGAGACCGCAGCTTCGTCCGCGGCGTCGAAGTAGCTGGCCCACTGCAGCACCACTTCAGTGGTCGGGCCCTTCTCAAACTTCAACCAGCCCAGCGGCAGGTGATACTCCTCGAGGCCGCCGGGGAAGAACTCGCTGCCGGTGTACTCGGCGAGGAACTCCGCCGTCGCCCGACTGAACGTCGTGTGACCGGAGATGAACCCAGGGAATGGCGGGGTGACGAAGTTGGACGCCTGATACGGCATCCAGCGATCCACCGGTTGCCAATCGACGCCGTACGTCTGGTTCTTCGGGTTGTCCGGGCCAAGCGTCGTTGCCGAGTAGATGCCCGCCTGAGCAGACTTGCGTCGCAGACCGAGCGAATCCACCACGCTGGTCCAAGGCGTGATATCCAGCAAGCCGTTGTCGAGATAGTCGCAGTCTTGGCCGAGATAGCCGCTGAAGCCCGACACCAGCATGTGCGTGCAGTTGCCGATCTCCTTGAACACGAAGTGCTGCGTCAGATCGGCGGTGCCGAGGGAGAACTTGTTCTTCGCGATGACGAACGTGCCGTTCGGTCCGAGGTTCTTGCCATCGAGATTGATGACGACCTGAATGTGTCCGATCGGTTCCGGCACCTTGGTCTGCACTTCATCGCCAAGGACGATGTACGTCAGACCGTTCAGCGACGCATTCGGCGGACCCGCCAACTCAACGTACTCGTCCGGATCGTTGCCGACCTGATCAACCCGAATCTCGTTGATCTGAATCGCACGCGGGCGAGATTCGCCAGGATTGAGCGCACCCGGAGTGTCGTCGACACCAAGGTCAAACGAACCGATCTTCCAGGTGCCGCCCTTGGCACGATAGACGTGACCTGGGAGCGGACCGGTAGTCGTCGATCCGCTGGTGGCCCCAGCACTGAAGCCGCCGACCCATGACTTCACGGCGAGCTTGCCGACGTAATCGTTGACGCCGATGGGCTCGCCCGTCAGCGCGTCGTAGGTGATCTCCGGGAAGTCCTCGAAGCGCCCGCCAGGCAGGACGTCTTCGGGTTGAATGATCTCGATGAGGCCGTCGATCAGCGGCAGTCCGGCCGGGTTATAGTTCCCACCCTTCGGATCGCTCGACTGGCCGAGATCGCCGGTGAAGCGGACGAAGGAAATCGGACGGGCGGAGTTGTAGTACCCCTTCATGCCCCAAGCCGTGATCGCAGCATCGTGGGCAGCGCCCGCGATACCGACATACATCTTTACGTCCCACTGCAAGCGATCGACCGGCTCACCGACACCACCGATGCGAAACTCGCTGAGCGGATCGTCGGAGACATTGTTCGCGACGACGTGCCAGTGTCCGGGCGGAGTCTCGGACTCCGGACCGTCGGCCCAGAACTCCGCGAGCGCTCGGGCATAGTCGGCGACTTTCACGACGTTCGAGGCGTAGGGCTTGCCGGTGACCGGGTTGTTGCCGTAGCCCGGTTGCTCGTAACTGCCCAGCGGGCTGTTGTGATAAACGCCTGGCGAGATATCAACGGTCGCGGTGTTGCGGGCGTCGAGGATCGATGACTTCACGATCATGTCGACCGCGTCGGCGATGTGCTCTGGCTGACCCAACGACGGTGGCGGGCCGCCGTCAAAGTAGAGGTTGTTGGTGGGGCTGCGGACCAGCCCGTTGAGCGCGAACGGCGTGACGCCGTTCCAGTGCGGGCAGATGGCGACCTGATTCGCGGCGCCGATGATCTCACCGTTCTGCAGGACCAGGAAGTCGAAGGCCAGCGGCTGCCAATTGTTCGGCGACGTCATGATGCAGCCGGGCAGCTTGAAGGGCATCGACGGGTTCAGCGGGATGAAGCCATTGTTCGCGGCGTAGTTCCCTTGCTCGTTCGAGCCGTCAGCGAGACCCGCTGCGAGCACCGCCGCGGCGATGCGGTTGCCGATCGCAGCCGGTGTGTTTCCGACCGTTGAGGTGAAGGTCTTGTCGTAACCCAGTTGTAGGAACAGTGAATCGAGATTCGCCTGGATGGTCGCAACGTTCGGACCGTTGCCGGTCACGAAGCGAGCCTTCAGAACGCGATAGGCCGCGTAGCTGATCGCGGTCTTTCGAGCGCTGTCGATGTCGGCGTTGGTGTTCTTCTCGAAGAAGTACACGCCACGAGCGGTCGAGTCGTACGTCGTCCACGCGTCGTACATGGCCGCCGACATGTGATAGAGGTTGCGGGCGTGGACCGGGGGCCTTGGTGTGGCGATGCGGATCGCCTGAAGAATCTCCTCGTCCCACTGTCGGGCGATGGACCAGTTCGGATTGACCCCGCCTGCGAGCGTCGCAGATGTCATTGCAAGTACCGCCGCAAAACCGATAGACATGTTTCGCATACTCATCCTCTTTATCCCTTCCGACACGCTGGATCGAATGCGCCCGACTCCACACCGGGCGCGGCCATCGCGGCCTACGGCATTCTCCTGACGGGGACAATTCTTCCACCACCGGTCGCGAATGCAAGAGCGGGGCCGGAATTACGCTCGACTACGAGGCTGGTTCGGGCCCTTCCGAGTCCGCGTCTCGACCTGGTCCCAAGTGTGGTCTCGGTCGCTTCTGGGCTTGGGAATCGGCGTTTCGGGCTTGTGAAGACGACCCTAGAGGGCAGTCGGCGTCCGAGATGCCCCGTGCGGAGCCGGCGCGGGAACTGACCGTCAATCGCCACCGTCCAACGGGGACACACCCGCCGGAGGGCTCGGTTCAGGAGCAGCCGGAGCGGTTCCCGACGCAGGTACCATCGACCCGACGCTCAGCCACTGGCGAAGGTCACGTGCGCTGATTCTTCTCCCATTCGAGAACACTTTCGCCACAGGCCGCCATGGTCCGACGATCGCTCCTCCGAGAACTC
>JBBQCR010000311.1:0-4546 GCA_038318935.1 Phycisphaerales bacterium | reverse complement strand
GTTGATTCGTCTCACGTCGACGAAAGTTCGCAACTGGGACGAGACCACACTGACGATCCCCAACTCACGATTCGTCTCCGAGGTCTTTGTCAACTATCGAACACAGAACCCCAAGGGTGGACGTCGCATGCGGCGCACGCTCCGGATCGATCAACGATCCATCCGGCAGTTGACGCCGAGCGATCTGGACCGCGCCGCAGCGGTCTCGGAGTTGACCAAGCCAGTCGCCCTCTGTCGCGCCGCGTCGACCCTCGCGGCGGCGGGCGGCGAGGCGATCGTCACCAACCTCGGCCTCTTCCGCGCGTACGTCGAGCATTACCTTCAGACGCATCGACTCGTCGATCGCGAACGGCCCGTGGTGGTCCGGCAGAACGAGCCGACGGCCATGGGCGTCCCGATCGACATACTGTGCTTCTTCTTCGACAGCGAGCTCGCCGAGTACGAGTCGCTGCAGGCGGGCATTCTTGATCACTTCGTCGCCGTGACGAGCATCTTCGGATTGCGCATCTACCAATCCGGAAGCGATCTTGCGGTCGCGCGCGATCCGTACGCGTTCCTTGCCGACGAAGAACTGCGGCTGCTTCGGGCTTCCTGAATCTTCTCGATCAGCGATCGGGTGAGTACAAGTTCCTGCATGGGGTCTTCGCTCGGTAACTCGCACAGAATGCTCAATGTTGCGGTGGTCGCGATGGTCGCGGTGTTCGAGTTCTCGTGGAGCGCTTCGGCCGTCGACGCCCTGATGCCGGCCACCTTGACGCACTACTTGAGCGATGCCTTCCGCGGCCTGTGTCGAAGTAGGAACAGCGTGTGATCCGAGCGTTGCACGCCGCTCATGTCTCTGCGCATGCCGCGGCTTCGCGCCAAACTCGATGCAAACGATGATCGGCTGGTCTCGGCGATGCGTGGCTCTCTGTCGTCGCAGCAGCGTGACACGGTCTATCGCGTTGTGCACGGCACCCCATCCGGCGTCACGTTGCCGTGAGCGCGCGGACAGGGTGCCGCCTCTCCTCCGGAGTTCGCATCACCATCAGTTGCACGGACCCCAAAGACCCAGCAGCCACGCGATGTCCCATGCGCCGACGATGCCGTCGCCGTTGAAGTCGGCTGGATGGGCGCCAACCGGTCCCCAAGCGCCGAGCAGAATCGCCAGATCCTGTGCGCCCACGTCGAAGTCGCCGTTGAGATCGGCGATGCACGTGAGGTTCGTTGGCTCGCCGTAGATCAGATCATCGATGGCGACAACATCCAGGTCGTTGCGGGCGTTGTCGACATTGCCTGGACCAAGCGGTAACGTCCCGCTCTTGATCTCAAGTGAAGCGATCCGATTCAGGCCAGTCACGGTGATGCCGGCAAACGAGAGCAGCCCGGAACCACCCGAGTGCGGTGCCGAGACGCTGCCGAGAATCGCGCCGTCTGCATCGAATGCGGTGATCGTCGTTCCGAATGCAACATCGACGTCGGTGAACACCGCGCCGAACCCAGTGACTCCTGCTGGCGCGGTCACGGTGCCGGGAATGAAGAACTTCGTTGTGTAGGTCGTCGAACCCACGGGAGCGAAGAGTCGCTGCGGACTGAAGGTGGCGAAGGAATCGACGTAGCTCGGATCGATGTTCCCGAACTCAACCGGTGCGCCGTCGGGATTGCCGAGCTTGGCGCTGACCTCGAAGTGGGCTCCTTCCGGGAGCGTGAAGGCGGCGCCACGGGCTCGACCGACGGTCGTGAAGTTGAAGAAGTCGCCTGGGAATACGTGCGGTGAGGAGAGCGTGTCGGGAACGCCATCCCAGTTGATTTCGCGGCGACCGCTGCCGACGGAGCCGGGGGCATTGGGGTTGAGTTGTCCGAGCGCCGCCTTGAATTCGTTGACGATGGGTGTGATCGCCGCGGCATCGCCAGTGGCGGAGTACGAGGTGACATCAGCGGACGCGACCGCGGAAACGCCAGCGGCGAGGGTGAGAACGAGGGTGATGGACCGGCTGTGCCGAGCGTGCAAAGCATTCATAGTGTGTTCCTCTCTCTGACGTGGATGGCCGCGGTGTCCGAATGGCACTGCGGGTTCCTCTCAGACGCGACGAGTACCGGCGCAGCGGATCATCAAATTCGAATGAGATCGAGCGTGCGGTCCGACCGATCGCGCACTTTCAGCGTGTTGGCGGAGCCACGTACGCCGCGGATGGCTCGGCCTTCAGGCCATCACTTGGGATCGATGTCTCGTCGCCGGCTGCCCAGACGATCATCTGTTCAACGAGTCGTCGGACCTGTGGCTCGAGGAAATCACCAGGGTGACCAAGAGTGGTGAAAGCCATGCGACGCGCCGGGCGTCCACCATCGGGAAAGGGCGTCGGCGTTGACTCGCCTCGCTCGCGAACCCACACGATCGGCTGGCGGATCGGCTTTTCGTTCACGGTCCCACGGGCGGGAATCACTTCACCCCACAGAAGCACCGTGCAGTCCTTGGGCAATGGCTCGACGTCGTAGAGCCAACTCGGCACTTCGAATCCTCCGCGAATCCCACGAAGCACCGGGTGCGTCGCAGCGATCCCTTCAGGAGCCAGCACTCGCGTCCGTGATTCGTGCCCGTGGTGCGAGATCCAGTGTTGTCCGAACACGCGGGTCGGCACGTCATCGTCGATGCTTCGGTCGGGCGCGTCGGTTTTCGAACGAATCATGTGCGTGCTGGTGCGCAGTCCGACGATAGGTTGTCCTGACTTCAGGAAGGACGCGAGCTCTTCCCACTGGTTGCCCGAGAGCTCGCGCCAGCGCAGGAAGAGAACACCGACGTCGGCATCGCGCAACGCATCGAGATTCTCGATGTGATCTCGGCGGTCGGGGTCGAGCTTCTTCGTCACCGGATCGGCCGGAAATGCAATCGTGGTCGTCACCGATGTATCGCGTCGCAGGCAGTCGGCGATCAGCGGCATCGATACTTCACTGCGATACTCGTCGTCTGCGCCGACCAGTACGACCGAGCGCTCGGCTGGCTGCCATCCGTTGGGAACGGCGACATTGAGCCATGCCTTGTCGCCTTCATTCGACGCGAGACCTGACGAGTACACCCGCCGTCGCTCGCCCTTGGCGGGCATGCCGCGGTGGCCCGTGCCGTAGGTCGGTGGCGTGCCGCTTCCTCGCCACGCGTTCGACGCGGAGAGAAAGGCGACGGTGTCTCCCACATGCAGTCGTCCGCTTCCATCGCGCTCGATCTTTTCGATCGTGAAATGATGGAACCAATTGGTGTACTCCATATCGCCGCTTCGCTCGACCTTCGATTCGACCTTGACGCACGTGCCGACCAGGATGATCGTCGCGTTGTCCGCGAGCGATGCCTTCGGTTGATCCGCGATCTCGGCGCGCACGGTCGTCGCGAGCAGTGCGATGGCTGCGAGCACAGCAAGCAATCGTCCGATCCATCGCCGCCCGATCCCTGACCGCACGATCCATGACCACATGATGATCTCCATTCAGGTCCACTCGGTGCGCGGCGTGCGGTCAAGCAGCGGATTGGCCACATCGGCATTGTCGCCCGTGAACCGCTCCTCGACGGGGTTCCATGTAAGCGGCATTCGCAAGCGATACGCAATAGTCCCGAGTTGGCAGACCGTGGCGCTGCGATGGCCCGTCTCCGCCGGGCAGATGGTCGAAGCGCCGGTGGTCACGGCGTCGACCCAGTTGCGGACATGACTCGCTGGCTTCGCGGCCCGCCACGCGTTCTCATCGAACGGGGCGTCGAGGATCTCCTTCGATGACGCTTCGATCGCGCCGCGCGACACCTTGATCCAACCATCGCTCCCTTGGAAGTGGCAGTCAATCGTGCCGCCATGGATCACTTCGACGCCGTCGTCGTAGACGTGACGAAGTCCCCTGTCGGCCGGAGCCTCCGGCGGCTCGAGTCGACAAGGTCCCGACGCATCACGATCAAGCGCCCACTGCACGATGTCGTAGTGGTGGGCACCCATGTCGGCGTAGAAGCCGTTGGAGAACTCGCGATACGCCCGCCATTTCGGATAGAAATTGTGTACGTCGGGCGGGCAGAGTTCGGGGTGATACGCAACGAGCGCCGACGGGCCGCACCAACGATCCCAGTCGACTCCGGCGGGCACCGGTTGCCCGACGAGGTCGTACGCCTTCGGCGCGTCACCGACGCCGACCTCGACACGTTTGACCGTACCAATGCGTCGATTGCGGATGCACTCGACGGCGGTCACGAATCGCCGATCAAACTCGGTGCGCTGCTGGCTGCCGGTCTGAAAGACGATGCCGTTCCGCCTTGCTGCGTCGGCGACGGCGCGACCTTCGCGCACGGTAAGCGTCAACGGCTTCTCGCAGTACACATGCTTCTTCGCGTTCGCCGCAGCGATCGCGATGGGAGCATGCCAGTGATCGGGAGTGGCCACCACGATGGCATCGATGTCGGCGCGGGTGACCAGCTCTCGGTAGTCGCGGTAACCCTTGCAGGAGTTCGCGCCTTGCTTTTCGTCAACGCGGCGGATGCCGTCGTCGCGTCGCGCGTCGACGACTTCGCAGATCGCGACGACGCGACAGGGGGCGTCCA
>JBBQCR010000310.1:0-4566 GCA_038318935.1 Phycisphaerales bacterium | reverse complement strand
GGAGGCCAGTGCAGTCTGCGACGTCATCGATAGTCATGAGGATGGACTCGCTGTTCTTTGGGTGGCGTCTGGAGCCACACTCGATCAGGCGTTGATCGATCAGTGCTTGGGTGGTCGCCCCGGTAGCAGCAGGAGAATCCTCGCTTTCGGGCCGAAACCGGAGGGGCTTCGTCTCTGTGCGGAAGTTGAATGGCACAACGATCGGTCGCCGTCCTCGATCAGAGCCGCATTGCGGCGTGCCATTGCCGATTTCACTCCTTCGACGGAATCCGTAAGCGTCATCACGCCTGAAGTTGCATCTTGATTTCGGTTGAATCATCTCGGCTTGCCGCTCGCATCAGGGTGCTCTGTGTCGACGACAACCCGCTCATCCTTGAACCGCTCGGTCTCAAGCTCAGCTTGATAGGAGGCTTCGATTGGCTCGCGCCGTTGAGCGGGGTCGAGAACTTCATCATGGACGTTCGAGCAAGTCGGCCTGATGTTGTGCTGCTGGATCTCGACATGCCGGGCCGCGATCCGATGGAAGCGTTGGCGGAACTGACCCAGACGGGCACCGACGCCAAGGTCATCATTTTCACCGGGCATACGCGAGTATCACTGTTCGATAGCAGCATCGAAGCGGGAGCGTGGGGTTGCCTGAGCAAGCATGCTGACGTCTCAGCGATCGTCGCAGCGATACGTCGCGTTGCAGGTGGTGAGTTTCTCCTCGATCCAGAAGCGCCGTTGCCGCCGCCTGCCGTCGTCCCCTGACCCAGCCGAGTCAGGACGCGGCGCCGACGCGATCACGACGGGCCGGAGAATGAGTGACCTACACCTACTCGCGAACGACGCGCATGTCCTACCGCGCGGCTGGTGAGACGCGCGAGAAGCTCCGATCACCGCTCGGAGAATTGCATGCGATTACGTCATCTGCTTGGCTGGAGTGTCGTACGACCATCTGTGAAGTACGCGGGAACGTACGTCTCCGAGGCCATGCTTGAGCGCGTGAAGTTGAACTCGACCACGAGCGAATGGCTGGTGGCGGCGTGGAAAGAGCCGACGGGACGAACCACTCTGACCGATGGAACAGAGATCTGGAAATGGTCCTATCAACCGGTCGAAGAGCAGACATCCAACGTCACGGTGTGGAGCACCGGCGGACCATCGGAGCCGAAAGTGAAGTAGGCGCTGACGGTGGTTCAGCTTCGAGACGGAGTCGTGATCGATCGGTGGCGCGACTGAGCCTGCACGCGAAGGGCGCTGCGGTTTCGGGTGGACGTCCAGTCGACCATCCGTCGCGACGAAAGCGCATCTGCTGGAACAGAGACTCCGGCGATCGAAACGGCGCCTCTCAGAGACGGCCCAGCAGGTAGAAGATGATCACGAAGATCACAATGGTGCCAACGATGCCGCCGCCCCATTTCCACGCGGCGAAACCAGCGATACCACCACGGATAAGTCGATTCATGTCACATCCTCCGGCGCGTCTCAGCCACGAAATCGTCGCGAATCATCGCGATGAGTAACGAGTGGACGATCGTGCCGATGGAACATAGGTCGCGCTGAGACGCTTCGGCCCGGAGTGGTCGAGCAACCGACAACAGTCTCGCGCATTCGGGCAGGCACCCGACCAGCGGTGTGGCCGCTGTCATGGCCGATGCAATGGCCCCGGTGGGACTTGAACCCACACGCCCGGTGAAGGGCTGCGGATTTTAAGTCCGCTGCGTCTGCCGTTCCGCCACGGGGCCGATGTCGCGATTCTACGGGTGACCGGGGACGCCCTGTCGTCCGTTCATCTTGGAGCGTTTTGAAAGGCTGATGCCAGCGGCGGGGCTCTGGAAGGTATGCTCAAGGTCAGCATGCAGCGGTTCCTAGCCCTGTGCCTCGTCCTCTTGGCAGCGCTTGCGGGTGTTCCCCACGGCGTTGCCGCTGTCGTTGCGGGGAGCGAAGCACCCGGGGCTCACGACCGGTATCTGCGGGCCTGTTCCTGCGACGAGTGTTGCTGCGGCGAGAACTGTGCGTGCAGCGCTTCGGCGCCGAAGTCTCCTTCGGAGCGGACGGATCGCTCGGCTGCCGTACCAGCGACGCCGAAGTTTCGCATCGCGGTGGCAGTCGTCGTCCCGAGCTTGACGAGCGTGGTGCCGACGCCGCAGTCCTTCGGGGCCATCATCGGTCTCGACGTCCAACCAGCGCACCCTGATGCCCGGACGATTCGAATTCGAAGCGGTGTGTTCCTGACGTAGCGATCGAACGCGCCACCAGTGCGCGCTCATCCGCTGTCGTTCCGCTTCCGTTTCACCCTCTTCAGGAACACTTCCATGAATTTTATTTCTCGCGCCCACATGGCGCTCGGCATCGCGTTGCTTGGGCTCGTTGGCTGCGCTTCGACTCCCACCACTTCTGACGCCGCGTCCTCCAAGAGCCCCGCCGTCACCATGGAAAGCTCTCCAAGTGGCGCCCTCGTCGCCAACGACGATCGACCCGTCGAATCCAACGGCGCGACGCTGTGGGTGCACGGCATGTCCTGTCCCAAGTGCGTCTCAAACGTCGACATCACGCTGAAGAAGGTGAGTGGCGTTCAGGACGTGAGCATCAACATGGCTCAGGGCATCGTGCGCGTCGGCTTCGCGGCCGGCGCCCATCCGACTCCCCGGCAACTCGCCCATGCCGTCGACGACGCGGGCCTGACCCTCGTCCGCATGGTGGGAGTGCAGCAATGACGGGCGTCATACGGATCGTGATTGACTGCCGTGATCAAGCGCGTCGCAGTATGCCGGATTCTCCAGAGCGAGTGTGCGCCCGGAGGGCGCTACGGAGCGCCACACTTGGTTTCATACGGTGGACCGCGAGCGTGCTCCTCGCGTGTGGACTCGCAACGAGCGCCAACGCTCAGGAAGCACCCAACGTGGTTGCCCCAACCCAACCGGCACCAGGAGCCGTGGTGCTGCGCGGGAGTCTCTTCGCCTACGTCTTTGACGGAGGTGATCCTTCCGTCGAACGCGACGGCGTGGTGCTCGAAGAGCGATTCCGGTTGGCGATCGGTGTCACCAAGGAACTTTCGGTCGATGCGGCGCTGTCGATCTATCAGGGTTTCTTTGATGATCCTGCGCCTGGTCAGGCTGCGTTTGACACTTCACCGGTGGGACTCGGTGATCTCGACCTGAATCTGAAGCTGCGGATCTTCAAGGAGGACCTCGGACCCGTTGACACGATCCGCGTCGCCCTCCTGTGCGGAACGTCGGTCCCGACCGAGACCGGCGGATTCGGCTCGCGCTCCTTCGATCCGCAAGTGGGCGTGTCAGCGATGGGGATCTTCGGTCGTCACGGCATCACCCAGTCGCTCGCGTGGCGATTCACAACCGGTACCGCAGACGACCCGCTCTTCGCAGGTGACACAACCGCCGACGTATTCGCGACCGGTACCGCGTATCTCTATCGCATCGCTCCCGAGGAGTTCACCGAGGAACACGTCGGCGCGTTCTACCTCACCGCAGAGCTGCTGGGAACCGTCGAGACCAACGGCGATACAGAGTTCACGCTCGTCGCGGGCCTGTTGTACGAAGGTCCGCGCTGGGCCTTTGAGGTGACGGTCGGTACTCCGGTGGTGCAGGACGTTCAGTATCGAGCAACAACATCGCTGGTCGCATCGATTGGCTTTCGGGTGCTCTTCTGAAGCGCCGATCGTTCGCGCATTGAGACACCTTCGTGGGCGAGCAGCCACGACTTGCAGGAGAGTCCGCCGCGAAAACCGTGCAGCGTTCCGTCGCTGCCGATGACCGGATGACAAGGAAGGACGATCGGAATCGGATTGCGACCATTGGCACTGCCAACCGCACGCACGGCCTTCGGGACACCGAGTCGATGCGCCAACTCGGCATAGCTCACGGTCGTGCCGAAGGGAATGCTGGCAAGTGCCGTCCATGCTGCGCGTTGCGACGGTGTGCCTACGAGGGCAATCGGAAGATCGAACGCCTGCAATTGTCCATCGAAGTAGCGGCGCAGTTGGTTCACGACGGCGAGCGAAGCGACAGTCTCACCCGCGACGATCGTTCCATCGTCGGAATCGTTCGGGAAGCGAATCGCGAGGAGGCTATCGGCGTCGCAGTCGATGCGCAGCACTCCGATGGGTGTCGCGAGTGTGGTACGGAAGGGTGGTGTGTTCATGCAGTGCGATTCGTTGAGTGCCATAGGTACATCGCCGCGTAGGCCCGCCATGGGCGCCACGATTCGGCGAGTGCGCGAAGCTGCGCGGACGAGGTCGTGTTGGTGACGCGTCGAAGGACGAGGTCACCGTCAGGGAACGCATCGGGCGAACGAAGGGCCCGCATGGCGATGTACTCGGCGGTCCACGGGCCGATGCCCGGCAACTCGCACAGGCGGGCGATCGTCGCGTCGGGATCGGTCGGGTCGTCAAGATCAATCGAGCCGTCGGCAACGGCCCTCGCGAGTGCGCGCACTGCGTTGGCCCGGGCCCGTGTGAGCCCGCACGCCTGCAGCGAAGTCGGGGTGGCATCGGCGAGCCGTTCGGCGGGCGGCGCGGATCGGCAGAGGTCGGCGTGTTCAGGATGGACGGTTGATCGTGGAAGC
>JBBQCR010000309.1:0-4570 GCA_038318935.1 Phycisphaerales bacterium | reverse complement strand
CATCCTTCAGTTGCGGGGCTACGCCGAACTGCTGACGAGCCGGGGGTTTCTGATAGTTGTGGCCGGAATTGGGGTTGTTCTTATCGAAGGCGAATGCATCCCGGTTGCGGACGAAATCCTTGACGTAACGGGCCGGAATCGCAAAGCCAAGGGCCTCGCCACCGGTGATGCCCATGTTGGTGATGCCGACCACCTCGCCGTGGGTGTTGAAAAGCGGCCCACCCGAGTTGCCCGGATTTATCGCGGCATCGGTCTGGATGTACGTGAGGCCCTGGACATTGCGGCTGACCGTCGAGACCACACCCTGGGTCATTGTGCGCTCCAGCCCCAACGGGTTTCCGATGGCGAAGACCGACTCGCCGACTGCGACCGCTTCGGCCTTGGCGAGCGGGGCAAACTGAAAGTCCTTGCCTTCGGGATTCTTCATCTTGATGAGCGCCAGATCAACGTGGTTGTTGACCGCGACAAGTTCGATGTCGTCGACGTCCACGCGCTTGAGCGATCCGTCCGCTTGTGCGAGCCAGATCGTTGCCCGCAGCGTGGTTTCGCCCTGCACCACGTGGGCGTTGGTGATGGCGTAGCCGTCCTTACTGATGATGACGCCCGAGCCGAGACCTGCTGGTGTCGAGACCTTGATGACCGCCGGACCGATGAGTCGGGCCTGTTCCTTCGGAGGAAGCTCGGGCAACTCATCGGCCACCGAAAAGATCGACTCCTGTTTGGCGACGACCGCTGGTGCGTCGGCTGCCGCCGCGTCGACGCGCTCCACGTCGTCCATCGAGAAACTCAGGACATCACTTCCAACATCGACCCAGACGCGACGATCGCTTCGCTTCAGGACCGTGCCGACGATCTGGGCTCCGCTCTTGAGCACCACGGTGTCGGCGAGTGCTCCGCTGGTGAGGGCGAGCGCCGAGGCGAGAACTGTCATGTTGATCATGTTGATCATCTTGATCATGTGGCCCGACACGAACGATGAACGCATGCAGATCTCCGAAAGGGTCTCGAGAGGGGACAATGGAACTGGTCGCGGGGGTTACTATACGGACCCGCGAAAACCAGCGGCAAACGCCAGTCGATCGAATCTCCAAAGTCGCTCAACTCGCCACACGCCCCTGCACGACTTCGTTCACCCCCTTCGGCTACGAGAACGTATGACTCCGGCTCGACTCCTCCCCCTCCTGTCCGTCGCACTTCTCGCCGCCGCTCCCCTGCTCTTCCTGACGCCTGTCGCGTCAGCGAAGCCTGCCGACGACGATCTGGCGGCGTGGTTCGGCTTCGACGGCTTCGAAGTCGTCAAGATCGACAACAACGCCGGTCCCTTTGTCGTCGCCGACATGAACGGTGACGGACTGAAAGACCTGATCGTCGCCAACAACGCGAAGAGCCGCATCGAACTCCACTACCAGCGCGCGGGGGCGAAAGCGACCGACGAGGTGGCGGCGCCGACCCGCGTGAACGAGTTGCCGGAGCACTGGCGCTTCCGCCGCGACAACATCAATGTGGGGCACGCCATCACCGCAATCGAACCCTTCGATTTCGACGGCGATGGACTGATGGACCTCGTGTACTCAGGCCAGCCGGGAACGATCGGATTCCTGCGTCAGACCAAACCCGGCGTCTTCGAACTGGTCCGAAAGACGACGGTGAAGAATCTGATTCCCGGCCGCGACGCGTTTGCGGTTGCGGATCTCATCGGCGACGACAAGAAGGAGATTGCCGGCATCGTCGGCGGCCGCATCAACGTGTGGCCGCTGAACGGTTCCACGCTTGGTGATCCGGTCGAACTCGGCGCCGCGGGCGATCAACTGGTGGCGATGGTCTTCGGTGATTTCGACGACAACGGCACCACCGACATCGCGGGCATCATTCCTGACAACCCAACCCCGGTGCGCATGTGGCTGAGCACCAGAGAGAACGGCTTGAAAGGTCTCGGCGCCCAGTTACGGTTCGAGATGCCGCCGCTGCGTGAGGCCGTCGCGGTGCAGTTGCCTGGCCGTCCGACAAGCTTCGCGACCATCGAGCGCCCGACCAAGCGTGTCGTCGTGTACGACCTCAAGTCCGCTGCGGTCGACGCCAGCGGCACCCGCGAAGCGCCGCTGGTGGTGTGGAGTTTCGCGGATCCGGGCAACCGCAAGCGTTCGGTCGAGGCGGTCGACGTCGACGGCGACGGGTTGCTGGATCTGCTTGCGACCAACACCCAGGACAACGCGGTGTCGGTCTATCGCCAGATCGCTGGCAAGGGATTGCAGCCGCCCGTGAACGCTCCGGCCTATGCCGACCTCGACGCGGTCGTCGCCACGGATGTCAACGGTGACAAGGCGGCGGACATCTTTCTGCTGAGCGAGAAGGAAGGCGTCGTCGGCAGAACGAAGTGGACTCCCGAAGGAATCCCGTTCCCGCAGGCGATGACCATCAGCGCCGGCCACGTGCCGGTCGTCGAGAGTCTGCTGACCCTCGATGAAGGCAAGCGGCTCGCGGTTGTCGCAAAGGACGGCCGCAACTACGTGCTCGACCTCCTACCCGTCGACGGCACGACCAGCGCCGACGCGAAGATAGAGTCGATCAAGCTCGGCACGCTGACCAAGCAGCCCGACGCCATCGTCGCGTTGGACGCCGATCAGGACGGCAAGACCGACATCCTGCTCTTTACCGCCGACAAACCGATGATCATGCTGAAGGAAGGCGAGAAGGGCTACGCGGTCCTTGAGAGTAAGGACATGGGTCAGTTCGGTCTCGTGCAAGCCGCAAACGACCAGAACACCGCGAGCTTCGATGTCGATGGCGACGGCAAGCCCGAACTGATGGTCGCCGACCGCAACTTCATCCGAGCCCTTCGATACGAAGAGAAGCCGGCCGCCGGAGCGAGTCCCGGTTGGCAAGTGGTAACGCAGATCAACGCCGATCGCGGCGACGCGAAACTGGTCTCGCTCGCCGTGTTGCCCGGCAGCGACGGATCGGCGTCGCGGCTGGTCGCGGCCGATCGCGAGAACTCGTCGCTCCTGATCTTCGCCGAACAGACCAAGGGCAATGCCAAGACCTGGTCGCAGACCGACACCCTGACCGTCAGCGGCTTCAAGTTTTCCGGCATCCGCGCCGGGGCCTTCAGCGGCGACGGCAAGGCAGATGTGCTGGCGATCGGTGACGACGGCTTCGCCATCGCCCGACTCGCGGGCGAGCGCTTGAAGCTCACCGAGCTCACCTCGTGGCGCTCTGACGCGCCGCGCCGCACGCACCACGAACTGATCGTCGGCGACATCAACAACGACAATCACGTGGACATCGTCGCCTTGGATGCTGGCGAGCAGATGGCTGAATTCCTGACCTTCTCCGATTCCCTGCGCTTGCTGTACGGCGGCTCGTTCAAGGTCTTCGAGACCCGCATGTTCTCAGGCGGCGAACCCAAGGAGTTCGAGCCCTCGGAGGGCGTCATCGCGGACATCACCGGAGACGGTTTGAACGATCTCATCCTCCTCTGCCACGATCGCGTTTTGATCTATCCGCAAAGCCAACCTCCCGCGGGCAAGTGATGTGGGCGGCTGCGGACCGTGTGTGTGATTTGGGTTCGATCTCAATCTCGTTCCTTCGCAATGTGCGATCAACCCAGACAATCCACTCATGACCGTATCCCGCCGACAGTTTCTCGCCACGTCTACGGTTGCGTCCGGCATGTCGCTGGCGTTCCTCGCGATGCAGCGAGCGGTCGCCGATCAGGCCCAAGCGGCACCGGCGGAACTCGCGCGGACGCTCGGGCCATTGGCCCTTCCCCCTGGATTTTCACAGACCGTCTTCTCGCGCACCGGCGAAGCGATGAACGATGGACTGGTGGTGCCCGGCAAGCACGATGGCATGTGCGCACTTCCGTTGCCGGGTGATCGCAGCGGGCGGAAGGTCCTCTTGATCCGAAACCACGAGATCGAACCGGCGATGGGAACGAAGCTCGGGGCCTTCGGTGAGCGCCTAGAACTCATCGGTCGCATCGATCGCAGCAAGCTCTACGACAATGGTTTCGGCAGGACGCCGATCCTCGGTGGCACCACGACGCTGGTGTACGACCTCGACAGGCGAGTCGTCGAACGGCAGTTCCTGTCCCTCGGCGGCACCGGCGACAACTGCGCTGGCGGCCATACACCGTGGGGTTCGTGGATCACCTGCGAGGAGTTTGTTCCCCGCGCCGACGGCAAGGAATTCGAGCGCGATCACGGCTACTGCTTTGAAGTTCCCGGCGATATCGACAGCGGACTCGTGCAGGCGAAACCGCTCACGGCGCTTGGGCGGTTCAAGCACGAAGCGGTCGCCTTCGACGCAGCGCGAGGCATCCTCTACCTCACGGAAGACCAGGGCGACTCGATCCTCTATCGCTTTCTTCCAGCCCGATCCGGCGATCTCACCAGCGGCCGATTGCAGGCCTTGGTGGTGACCGACAAGCGCACCGCCGACGGTCGAGGCTTCGACGGACGCAACTGGCCGCCGATGGACAAGGACGGAAAGCCCACGGGGCCAGCGGTAGCGACGGTCTTCGCTGGTGAACGATTTCCGGTGCGATGGATCGATGTTGACGCCGTCGACA
>JBBQCR010000308.1:0-4572 GCA_038318935.1 Phycisphaerales bacterium | reverse complement strand
CGATCGCATCCGAAGCAACCCGGAGTACGCCGGCATCCACGTCGTCTTTGTGTCCGGTGTGGCCGACGACGCGGAAGTGCATCGATTGCTGCAGCGAGGCGCCGACGCATTCGTGCGAAAGCCATTTCGGGCAGATGAACTCCTGAAAGTCATCAATGGCCTTGTCGGCGCCTGAATCGACGCATCGAACATCCTGACCGGAGGACGCATGCCCGAACCGAACTCTCGTGCACGTGACATCAGTGCGCTTCCGGATGCCGCATGGGAACGGCTCGACGCGCTGCCGACACCGAGTGCCTTGGCGATGCGGCTCCTGTCGACGGCGCACGACGAACGCTCGAGTGCCTGCGATCTCGTCGACATCATCCGACATGACTCCGCGCTGACAGCAAAGGTCATTGCGTTGTGCCGTCGCGGCCCGCGCGGTCGCCAACTCGAAGTTGGATCGTTGGACCGGGCGGTCGTCCTGCTAGGTTTCGAAACGGTGCGCGGGGCCGCGCTCGCGGTTGAGTTCGTCGGCTCGCTTGGACACGCAGCGAGCGGCACCAGCGGATTCGATCCACTTCGCTTCTGGCGGCACGCGCTTGCCAAGGCGATTGTCGCTGAGAGCGCAGCCAAGCTTGCACGCGGAGCCCATCCGGGACGAGCGTTCGTGGCTGGGCTGTTGCATGATCTCGGAGCGATGTCGATTGCCAAGGCGATGCCGGCGCTGTTCGATCGTGCCTGCGATGATGCGGAGCGGACGGGCCGACCGCTCGATGACATGTGCATCGCAACGATGGGCATCTCGTGCGCCGCCGCCGGCGCTCGCTTGGCACTTCGCTGGAACCTGCCAGAGGAACTCGTTGAAGCCATCCGGCTCCGCGGCACCGATGCGCTCGCTGCTGAAGGACCGCATCGCATCACTGTTCTTCTCGCGGAACTTGCGGACCGCACGGTGCGCCGTCGACACCTCGGAGGCGCTGGGTTCGGCCCATCGGGCGATGGTCCACAGTGCATCGCAACCGCGCTTGCGATAGATCCAGTCAGGCTCGCCGCTTCGCTCGAAGGTTTGTTCGACGAGGTAGCCGCACGCGCGGAGGCCCTCGACCTCTCGACATCGACCTCGGCAAACCTGGTGGCGGAAGCGATTGAGCGGGCGAATCGTCGGTTTGAAGCTACGCAGCGGTCGCTTTGTTGTGGTGATGCCACGGAAGACTTTGATTCGGCGGCGGATCCTGCGTCGACGCTCGGGTTGATTGTGCGGTCGATTGCAAGACTGAGTGGTCATCGCGATCGACTTCTGACGGTCAGCGCCGCGGCCGAGAACGGGCGTGCCGATGTCCGTGAGTTCGGACCCGACGGCGAGTTGGTCGCCGGGCGAGTCGCCGGCGAGGGGGACGCGGACGGCGCGATCGCCAGCAAACGATGGTGCGATGTGCGGGCTCCGAAGGGACGCCCCGGATCGCTGGTACTGAGTTGTCGTGGTTCGACGATCGCCATTCTTCATCGAGCCGACGGCGAAGTGTTGTCGTCGACAGCGCTCGCTCAGGCTCCCACGTCGTTATGGGCTTTCGCCCTGGCCTCAAGTGTTGAGCGCATGCGCGCTGCACGGTCGGCTGAGCGAGCCGCAGAGGCGCTGCGTGCGCTTTCGCTGGCCCGTGACCGGATGGTGCGCGATCGCACGCTTGCCAGCGTTGGTGAGATCGCTGCTGGATTGGCGCACGAGTTGAACAATCCGCTCACCGTCGTTTCGGGACGGGCGCAGCTTCTCCGGAAGTCGATTGATGCAGCGTCCGCGACGGGACTGGATGAGATCATCAACGCCGCCGAACGTGCAAGCGATCTCGTCTCGCAGCTTCTGCGAACAGTTCGCCCCAATCGTCCAATCGTTCGGGCGACCAATGCGTCCGAGATCATCGCGCTGGCGATTCGGTTCCTTCCCTCGCCAGACGGAACGGTCAGTGGCACAGCCGATACGAGTGACGGACCAAGCCGCATTGACGTGCGAATCGACGGTGCGGGAGCGGCGCCACCGGACTGTCTCGCCGATCCGGCGCAAGCTGCCGATGCGCTTGCCGAGGTGTTGCAGAACGCGCTGGTCGCGAGCCGTGGCGGTCGCGTCGAGGTGCGGGCTCAGAACGACCCTCGCGACGGCCGATGTCTGATCGCGGTGAGGGACACCGGGCCGGGTTTCAGCGACAAGGCCTTGGCACATGCCCTTGACCCGTTCTTCAGCGAGCGACCCTCGGGGCGCAATGCGGGGCTCGGTCTGTCCAAGGCCCGGTCCATGGCGGAAGCGGCCGGAGGGAGCATCGAACTGCGGAATGCCCCGGAAGGCGGAGCGATCGTGACGATTGCCCTGCCGCCTGCGGGGAACAATGGAAGAGCCGACGAACGCGGGGAGGATCGCACGACGCCAGGCCGCAATCGGAGGGAAGCGGCCTGACGAAACTGCGATTCGCGACATTCGGCTCACACGAGATGCAAGGGGAGGGTCTTCGAGTGGAATCACGTGCCGATCGAATCGACGACGCGAATAACGAAGTTGGTGATGGTGTTGAAGTGCGACGGGAGCACGAGCAGGCGATAGCGCTGCTCGTCGGCGCGACCCGAGCCATCGAGAATGCCGTCCGGGCGGCGGCAGGTCGAAGTGGAGTGGAAGTCGTGTGCGCTGCCGCAGGCGATGATGCGCGAACGGCGCTCTTGGCGCAACGATACGACGTGGTGTTGCTGACCGACACCGGCGGTGACGGAGGTGCAACGGGATTCGCGCAGCTCGTCAATCGTCTTGCACCGACAAGTAAGACGGTGCTGCTCTCGGAAGAGTTCTCCGCCGACGCGGTGGTGGAGGCGATGCGAGGTGGAGTGACCGACTACGTGCAACTTCCCATCGATCCGTCGAACTTCCGCAGCCGGCTCATGGCGGCGGTGAGTCGGAGCCGTGACGAGCGAGCTCGCGAGGAACGCGTGCAACGACTCAAGGGGATCTGCAAGAAACTGAGCGAGGCTCGCACGGAATTCTCCGACCAGGCACGGGCGCTTTCGGAGGATCTGAAGCAGGCTCGCGAGGGGATTGAGGAGCGCATGGACGAAGTCGCGATGAACGCCGAATATCGCACGCTGCTGCGACAGGAACTCGATCTCGAGGAGCTCTTGCGCATCGGCGTCGAATACCTGCTCGGCAAGACCGGCCCGACCAATGCGGCCGTATTCCTGCCGGGATCTGACGGCGAATGGAGCCTGGGCGCTTATGTGAACTACGACTGCCAGCGTCAGGTTGCACAGCCGATGCTCGACCGGCTGGCCGCCGATCTCTGTCCCGAACTCTGCAAGACCGACGAGCTCATGCGCTTCGAGGACTCAGGCGAATTCGTCGAGAGCATCGGCCTCGGTGCGACGAATCTCATGGATTGCGAAGTCGTGGCTTGGCCATGCCTCTTCAAGGAGGACTGTCTGGCAGTGTTCGTTCTCTTCCGCGACCGAACCAAGGGATTCAGCGATGAACTGGCGACGGTGATCGACTCGCTGCGAGGAGTGTTCGCCGAGCAGATCGCCGCAGTCCTCAGGATTCATCATCGGGCAACCGGTGGATGGCCGATCGAACGTGCCGACGATTGGGACGCAGACGATGGGGACGCTGACGATCGGGACGAGCGCAAGGCGGCCTAAACGATGACCAGCACGATGGCCAGCACGGCCGTCAGTGCGGCGAGGAATACGCGACGCCGGAAGCCGAAACGAGCTTCCGGCGTCGCTCTCGTTGCGAGCTACTTCTTCACGTCACGCTCGGCGAGCAACTCATCGAGCGAGAGCAGCGCATGCCGAAGATGCGGAATGACTATCGATCCGCCCACTACCAGCGCGACGTTCATCGCGTCCTCGATCTCCTCCTTGGAGAAGCCGGCCGTAACGCACTGCTCGATGTGGTAATCGATGCAGTCGTTGCACCGCAACACCGCGCTGGCAACGAGGCCGAGCAGTTCCTTGGTTCGACCGCTGAGCGCACCGTCTTCGTAGGTCGCGGTATCGAGTCGCATGAAGCGATTGATGCCCAGGTGTTTGCTCTGCCCGATGCGGGCATTGCCGACAGCGCGGTCGTCGCGAAACTGTTTGAACGGGCGATGGGGCATGGGAGCAGTCTCGTGGTATTTAGGAGGTGTGAGCGCCGATCAGACGCAGCGAGCAAGGACCGTGACGCCGCCCGTGACGGTGTCGCCCTTCTTGACGCGTGCGACGCTGCCGGTGCGATTCGGCAGAATCAGTTCAGTCGTCGAGCCGAACGTGATCATGCCGAACCTCTGCCCGCGACTTAAGCGATCGCCGAGCTTCAAGGGACAGACGATTCGGCGGGCGATCGCTCCCGAGACCTGGCGCACACCGATGGTCTGGTCGCCGGGAATGCGAAGAGTGATCAGATTCGACTCGTTGACCTGGGCACTCTCTTCCGTGCGGGCATCGAGATACCGGCCGGGAGTATGCGCGAGACCGATGACCTCGCAATCGCACGGCGCTCGATTGATATGCACATTGAGCACGCTGAGGAAGATGCGCACGATCAGTGCCGGTCCACCCGTCGATGGATGACTGTCG
>JBBQCR010000307.1:0-4575 GCA_038318935.1 Phycisphaerales bacterium | reverse complement strand
AGCGGCGACGCGACTGGATCCGATTCCCCCCGAGCAACTCGCAAAGGTGGGCCTCGCGAACGGCTTCACGTTCATTCTGCAAGGACCCGAGGGAGCGCAGGTTGGACTGATGGGCGGCGATGTGCGCGAGATCGACGGCAGCGCGGTGCCGGGCATCGTGCGACGCGTCAAACTGTTCGACGGGTCGCTGTGGGTGATCAACGACGAGCAGATCATCGTCTTCCCGGTGGCCAAGCGCGACGCGACGACTGCTGAAGAAGGAGTCGGAACGCTGCAACTCGGCGATCCGGGTTTCATTCCAATCAAAGGCGCCCGCGACATCGACGCGATCAGCGGCAACTACTTTGTGGTTGTCGGTAGCTTCGGTCGGGCGTTCTACCGCTGGCGCCGCGACGGCATGGGTGAGGGCGACACCTTCTACAAGGCCAGTCGCGAGCCGAGTCGGTTGACGTATGCGTCGACCGATCGTCGGCGCATTCTCGCGGGCGGCGCAGAAGGTTCGTGGCTGTATGTGATCGGCGATTCGGTGGCGCTGGTGAACCAACCGGTGCCCCAGAACGACGGCCGCAAGGCCGCAGCCGCTGGGCCGTGGGGCAAGGCAAGCATCGACAAGGACGGTTGGGCAGTGCTGGTGCGTCCGTCGGTGATGGCGCCGAGCTCGGCCGCCGCTCCGCCCCCGCGGACTGGTACTGGCAGTGGCACTGGAACTGGTAGTGGCACCGACCCCAACCCCTCCGCC
Source organism: Phycisphaerales bacterium (assembly GCA_038318935.1). Lineage (GTDB taxonomy): Bacteria > Planctomycetota > Phycisphaerae > Phycisphaerales > SM1A02 > JAEUIT01. The sequence continues at coordinate 3,836 of JBBQCR010000307.1, read as the reverse complement.
AACTCCGTCGGCGAACTGGTCTGGCGACCGAGGCTCGGTGGGCGCATTGCCGGTGTCGAGAGTCTCGACGGACGTCTCTGGATCTGGCACGACGACGGCATCGATGTCCTGCGGGTCGAGAACGGGCTGCTGGTCCCCGACGGATCGCTCCGGATCGAAGGGCCCGTCAAGTATTTCTTTCCGCAGCGCGTCGGAAACGCAGCGGCGTTTGTGAGCGAGTTCGGTGGGTTTGGCGTACTCGACTTCGTTGAGCGCGAGGCGCTCGCCAGCACTCCAGGCGTCCGCGTGCTCGATCTTGACGGCGATGGCGATATCGACGTTTTTCTTTCGCCGAAGGAAGCCGCAACCGCGGGCAGTGGCAGCGTCGGGAGCAGTCTTGACACGGGACGCATGCAAGTGCCGACCGGGCGAGAGTGACGGCCGCGAGCATGAAGAGTTCGGCGATTCCCTACGATCTGAGTTCAACGCACACCATGAACATCCTCGCGACTACTTTGGAACCGTCCCTTCTTGCGATCCAGCGGCATTCACCGGAACGGCACTCATGAGCGGAACTCGGGCTCAGGTTCTCATCATCGACGACGAAAAGGAGCATGCCGAAGTCATGGCCGACGCCCTGCGCAAGCCGGGCCACGTCTGCACGATCGTGCACAGCCTCGCGGCGGCTCGTGACGAGCTGAAGCATGGTGTGTTCGACGTGATCGTGACCGATCTCGTGATGGAGCACGAGACCGCGGGACTGGAAGTGCTCAAGATCGCCAAGGAACTCCAGACCGACGCCGAAACCATCATGGTCACCGCCCACGGCGACATTCCCACTGCCAAGGCGGCGCTCCAGGGCGGCGCGTACGAGTTCATCGAGAAGCCGCTCGATCTTGTGGTCTTTCGCAATCTCGTTCATCGCGCGGCCGAGACGGTGCGGCTGCGCTCGCAGAACAGTGCGCTGCGAGGACAACTCGACGCGGCGTACGGATTCGAAGGGATCATCGGCGACTCCGCGGCGATGCGGCAAGTGGTGTCGTTGATTCGTCAGGTCGCGCCGAGCAACATACCGGTGCTGGTCAGCGGCGAAAGCGGCACCGGGAAGGAACTGGTTTCGGCCGCGATCCACAAACTCTCCAAGCGATCGAATCGTCGCTACGTCACTTTCAACGCCGCGGGCCAGAGCGAATCGTTGCTCGAGGACCAGCTTTTCGGACATGTCCGTGGTGCGTTCACCGGCGCGGAACGCGATCGCGAAGGGGTCTTCGAATACGCCGACAAGGGCACGGTCTTTCTGGACGAGATCGGTGACATGCCGCTCTCGATGCAGCCGAAACTGCTGCGGGTCCTCGAGACCGGTGACATCATTCGACTCGGCGCCAACGACACCCGCAAGGTGGACGTGCGATTCGTCAGCGCGACCAACCGCGACTTGAAGGCGATGGTGGCCAGCGGTCAGTTCCGTGAAGACCTCTACTTCCGCATCCGAGGCGCGGAGATCCATGTGCCGGCGCTGCGTGAACGGCGCGAGGACATTCCGCTTCTCGTCAATCACGCGGTCGGGCGTTACGCGGCGGAACTCGGTCGCGAGCGACTCACGGTGTCGCAGCCGGCGATGCTGCGGCTGGTCTCCTATCCGTGGCCGGGCAACGTGCGCGAACTGCTGAATGTCGTCCACCGCATGACCATCATCGCCGGCGGTCCCGAGATTGACGTGCGCGACGTGCCGGAAGAGATTCGCACCAGCGACCACGACGAGGCTCCCAACATCGGCAGTCTCGCTGGCGTCGGACTCGACAAGCTTGAGAAGGAAGCCATCCGCCAGACGCTGGCGATGACCGGCGGCAATCGTGAACAGGCGGCGACACTTCTGGGTATCGGTGAGCGGACGCTGTACCGCAAGTTGAAGGAGTTCGGACTGCGATAGTCCAGCGACGCGACACCATTCATGCCCGGCATCCTCTTCCGTCACATCTTCGTCGAACTGGTCAAGGTGCTCGTCGTCACCACCGCGGTGCTGGTGACAGTGATCGCCTTCGGTGCGGCCATCAAGCCGCTGGCTGAGAATCTCCTCAGCCCGGCCGATCTGCTGCGATACATTCTCTACGCGACGATTCCGATGATGCAGTTCGCGCTGCCCTTTGCCGCCGCGTTCGCCGGAACGATCGTCTATCACCGGCTTTCAACCGACAACGAGATCGTGGCGATGGCGGCGTGCGGCATTTCCTACCGTCGCATCATGCTGCCTGCGGTCATGCTCGGGGTGGTGCTCACCGGAGCCATGCTGGTGCTTGTCGATGTGGGGGTGCCGACCTTCTGGCAGGCGCTCAAGCGAATCGCCGCCCGTGACAGCATGAGGTTGCTTGCTGCGCAGGTCGCGCGTGGCGAGGCGTTCGTGCCTGAGTTCAGCGACATGGAGATCTACGCCGACGAGGCGATTCTCACCGACGCTCCGACGGACACCGGTGCGGCGCAGCGGCTGCTGCTCGTGGGTGTGGCCGCCGTTCGCTTTGATCAGGCAGCCGCTCCGGTCACGGAGTTCACTGCTCAATCGGCGACGGTCGACGTGCATCGTGTGGGGGAGAATTCGTTTCTCAAGCCGGTGCTCTCGAACGCGACAGTCTTCAATCGTGGCGACAACAGCATCGCCAAGGCCACGATCGTGCGGCCCGAGGCGGTCGATCTGGGTCGGAGCTTCGAGCAGGGTCCCAAAGGAATGTCCTTCGCCCAGTTGTGGGCCTTGCGCACCGACCAGAGCGAATTCGCGCCGATCGTGGCGTTGCGTGAGACGCTGCTCGGCTCGCTTGACAGCGTCGACGCGTGGAGATGGATCGCCGACACGATTGCCTCGGGGCAGCCGCTGATTCTGCAAGGGACCGGCGATGCCGAGAGTATCGAGTACGAGGTGCTGGCCGGCGGACTCGATGGCACGACGCTCCGGCCTCGCGCCGACGGCAGCGTGACCATCAGGCAATCGCATCGAGGGCCCGACGGTCCGCAGCTTCGTGCCGAAATCACCGCCCCAAGCGCGACGCTCTCGCTTGGTGAAGTGCGAGCCGACGGTACCGGTCGATTCGATGTACTCGCCGAGAGCGCCCTCGTTCGCGATCCACGGGCTGGCGGTCGTGGCGTGCAGCGGCGCATGGCGCTGCGCGAACTTCAGCCGGTTGGACTCGCAGCGGTGGATCGTGCGGGTCTTGGATCAGCCGAGCTGGTGACGGTGTCGCGGCAGGAACTCGGCAGGATCAAGGCCGGTCCGGTGGACGCGATCGGGGCCGCAGTGGCGGCGAACGCGAGCGAACTCGCCACCCAGCTTGGCAAGCTGCAGGACGAGATCATCGCCCGGATTGTCCAGCGCACGTCGCAAGCCATGACGGCATTCCTGATGCTCTTAACGGGCGCGGTTCTCGCGGTCCTCTTGCGGCAGCGAACGCCGCTCTTCGTCTATCTGCTCGCGTTCATTCCGGCGATCATCGACATTCTGCTCATCTCCGGCGGTGAACAGATGCTGCGTCGCGGATTCTCTCCGGCGGCACTCGTGGTTGCCTTCGGCGGCAACGCGGTGCTCGGGCTCGTCTGTCTCTGGGGCGCGTGGCGCGTTGGGAAGCACTGATCCGCGATGACGCTTCTTGATCGCCACATCGCGGGCCGCTTCCTCGCCAACTTCGTCATGTTGTTCGCGATCCTCTTCACCTTCGCGGTGGCGATCGACGTGATCCTCCAGTTGGACCAGTTCAGCGGAGCGGCACGCGATCTTGCGGCACAGGAATTAGGAGTCGCGCCCGAACAAGTACCGTTCTGGCGTTACGTCATCACCCTCGGTCATGCGATCATCGATTTCCACGGTCCGCGGC
>JBBQCR010000306.1:0-4600 GCA_038318935.1 Phycisphaerales bacterium | reverse complement strand
CGGGTCTTGTCGTATTGGTTCCGCTGATACTGGCCGGACTGATCGGCCGAACGTCCAAGGTACGACTGGTACACGATGCCACCGCCGCTGGCAGGCCATGACCTGGTCAGCGTGCGCTCCAACAGGTTCTGAAGATCCGCCCGCCACTCGCGACGGTTGGTTTCAATGTCGGTCGCGTTCACCGCGCTCGATGACCCCGCCGCTGGAATGTCCATCGCACGACGGAGATCGATCTTCTTGGTCTGTCGCACGTACGCAGCGAAGTCGAGGTCGCCAGCGGCCGGATTTTCGATCGTCGCGATGACGCCGTCGGTGTCCGCCGTCTGGCCATCGCGGTTGTAGTCGATGCGCGGATCGGGATACGGCGACGGCCAGAGCCACGCCGGCAACAGCTCGTTGCAGGCTCCACCGACCGTCGTCGCCTTGTGGCGATTGTCCAGCAAGAGCCCGCGATTGGTGAGCTGCTGCAGATTCTCGTTGGTTTCCGAGCGCTGCGGATTGCTGCGCCAGAACCCGAAGACGTTGTCCTGGGTGTTGACCGCCCGCTCAAGTCGGCTGAGGGCCCACGCACTGTTCTGTCCGTAGTAGCCACGCAACTCGAGCTCGTCGCCGATGCCAAAGGGAGTCAGCGCTGATCCGGGAAGGTCACGACGGAGCGGCCCTTCCTTGAAGTACTTCAGTCGTTCACGGGGCGAATAGAACTCGGCCTGCTCGGATGCAAGCCAAGAGTTATCCTTGATGAACCCGTTGGGAACTCCCGCCGCATCCTTCATGCCGATCTGCTGGAGGAAGGTGAGGCTGTCGAGATTCGCGTCGCCGAAGCGATCACGCGTCCAGCCGATCGACACCGGCGCGTAGAGGCCGCCGGTGACATCCGTCGGCAGGAACATGGTGGGCACCACGCCAATGCCGTCAAAGCCGTTGCCCGGATAGTCGAAGTAGCCGTTGTTGCGACCGAGCGTGTCGGGATCGCCGACGAGCGCCGAATCAGCCGGCGTTGCCCCCGTCGTATTCTGGCGATTGAACCGCGTGAACGTGTTGAGGTTGACCAGCGACGAGTTGTCGACCACCGAGATGGCGACGAGGTAGCGCAGCGAACGATCGATCGACTGCGGCGCGAGGAACCAGAACGCATCGGTGAAGCCGTCGCCATCGGTGTCGGCGAAGGTGCGCGAGACGGCGTTGCGGAGATCGCTCGGAAGATCCGCGAGGCGGAAGAAGTTCGGGAGGCTGTTGTTGCTGGCGTAGTTGGTGAGGTAACTCGCGCCAGCGTTGGGCGCGGCGAACCACTGATCGCGAAGGTTGAAGAACTGGCCTGCGTTGGAGACGCCCGCTGGCGGAAAGTTCGTCAGCCACTGCTCGTAAGGAATGCCAACCGCCCACGGCGTCGTGAAGTCATTCTCGTCCATGTTGGTCAGCGTCGTCGGACTAATGATGTTGCTGGTGTCCGTGACTAGGCGGTAGCCGTTATTCGAGGTTGGCAGCCAGCTCAGATGCGCCCAGTGCGAGAAGCTGTCGGGGATGCCGTCGTTGTTGGAATCCACTCGCACTGGTTCGGTCGAGCGCAGCAGGCGGTTGTCGTTGATGCCCGGATTGCCGTAGGGATTTCCGTCACCAATGGCGACGCCACCAGCGCCAACGTACGAACCGGTCGGCTGGCCGGGGCCGGCGGGTAGGAGGTTCGACAAGAAGTCCGGATAGTTCGTCCAGGGGCGGGTCTCAAAGGTTGCGGTGTTGTAGGGGAAGTCCGGCTGAAGATCGGCGTTGAAGTCGCGATCGATGCCGAAGAGCCGCGCGGCCGGTTCGATGCGGAGGCGCGGCACAAAGCTCGTGACCGTCTTGATCGTCGGATCGTTCGGATCGGCTCGCCATCCGCCGGGAGTGCTGAGAGCGTTCGGATCGATTGGTTGCGGAAAGAGCGCATCGCCAAGCAAGCCGGTGACGTCGTCGCGAATCGCATCGACGCGCACGTCGCGCTGCGTCGCTGCCTGCTGCGCACTCGACACCTGGCGACTCGCCTGGGTGCGGGAGATGAACGCGGTGGCGATGATCACCAAGAGAACAAGGATCGCCGTGACGAGGATCAGGGCGTTGCCTCGCTGGCGCCGTGAGGCGAGCGGACGCGGGCGGGAGAGTGAGTGATTGGCGGAATGAGCGAGCATGATCGACATAGTCAAGCCCTTCTGCTGCTGTGCGTACACATGGGGCGACGCGCCTCAGCGGCGGGGAAGTTCAACAACAAACTGAAAGGTGCGGCCCTCGGGGAAACGCTGCTGCGGATCGTGGAGGGTGAAGGTGAATCGCAAGGCCGTTGGCCACGGCGTAAAGCCGACCGAGGGGTCGGGGAGGTTGGTGTTGGCGGCCTGATTCAGGAAGAGCGGACGCGTCTGGTTGAAGCCAAAGACGGCCTCGTACACGCGGACCCCGCTCAGCGGCGACGCAAGGACGAAGACGCCGTTGCCCTCGATGTTCGAGGGATAGATCGGAAGGCCGAGGCAGGCGATGGCATTCGCACCGCCGCAGGAACCGGTGTACAGCGGCACCGTGCTCAGCGGATAGACGCCGCGCGAATTGTCGGGCATGCCGAACCACGGCTGTTCACCCTTGCCATTCGCCACGTCGTCGTTGACGACGTACCCAACCCACTCGTCACCGCTGGAGACCGCCGCCGGTGTCGGATCCACAGTGCTGCCATCGGGATTGCTCTGACGACCCACCCCATCGCCCCAGGTCCACTCGACGATGAACGACGAGCAGCCTGCGGCCATCGTCGGGTTCGTGAGCATCTGATCGATGCGGTCGGTGCTGCCACTGGGTGGAATCCGCTCAGCGCGCGGATAGCGAAGCGGAACCGAAGTGCCGGGGATGCCCAGCGATCCGAGGATCTGCGTTCGCTGGTTCGCCCACGATGCCCCACCGAAATTGGTCACCGTCTGACGGATCTTGTCGATCGTGCTCGCAGCGATGTCGACGCGCGAACTGAACGGGCCGGAGTCGTAGTTGGCACCGCTGGGACTTGATGTGGTGTTCCAGATCGAGATCGTCGAGTTCTTGGGATCGAGATCACGATTGTTGAAGCGAAGGAATCCGCCGGTGCCGTCGTCGGCCAGCAGCATCGCCTGCCGTGCCAAGGTCCACTCGCGGGCGCTGGGCTGGGTGCCGAGCACCACCGAACCGGTCTGGCCAGTCGACCAGTTCACGGTGGTGATGCCGCCATCGCTAGCGCCTGGCGGATCAAAGGTCCAAGGAAGGAGCGGCAGACCGTTCTCCATGCCGCCGAGGAACCCATCGAAGCCGGGCTTGGCGTTGCGGAGTTGGACGCCATGTCCGTAGTAGATGCGCTGCACCATCGACTGCTTGTTCGGCCAGTAGGTTCCGGCGTTCACCGTGCTGATCTTGTCGTCGCTACCAGCGAAGGCGGTCGAGTCCTGCTGACCTTCGGCGAGGAACGTCAAGCGGTCGCAGCGAAGCGTCGCGTTCGCGGGCAGCGACGAATTGAGCAGCGGCGCACCGTTGACATCGTTGAGGACCTCGACGCCTTGGATCGCGAGGAAGCCTTCACTACTGATGCGGGCGATGTCGGCGCGGATCTGCTTTTCGATGGTCTGCGCGGTTTGCAACATGTCGGCGTTGGCTTGGCCAGCGCCAGTCACCTTGCTGACGGTGCCGAAGATGCGGGCCGTTGCAATGATGACGACGATGAGAATGGCCACGGCGACCAGAAGCTCGGTGAGCGTGAAGCCCCGACCCCGGTGTGGTGTTCGCGTGTTCGTTCGAATCGGCAGCATCAGAGTTCCTCCACCGACAGGTACACCGGCGTCAGCGTGGCCCCAGAGGCATCGCGAATCGGCATGAACCACGCCTGCGCCGCTCCTTCGCTGTCGAGCAAGCCGGCGGGAATACCAGGCCGCGAGCCGTACACCGCAGCAGGCTGCATCGCCGGAACCGGCCGGGCAAACTTCACCGGTCCGTCCGCGCCGACGCGTCGACCTGAGAGCACCCGATGCACGTTGTTGTTCTGATCGAGGATCCACTGCCCGGGCACCTGCCACATGAACCGCGGCTTGGCGAGGTCGAGCGCCGGTGTCGAACCTGATCCGGTCAGCGGAACGACCGTTGGATCACCGGTGGCCGGAGCGACCCACCAGTTCGGTGACGCCGCAGCCGGCGCGAACACATACGGCAACGGCGAGCGGTTGGCGGCCTGCGGACAGTCGATGGCATTCCCTGCGGGATCGGCGGGTGCCACGGAATAAAGCGTGGGCTGGCCTCCGGGGGAACTGACGCGGTAGACGAAGATCGCCACCTGCACACGACCCTGGAAGCGACGGAACATGCAGTCCCACACGTACTGCGGACGATCGGGCGTACCGGTGGCGATGTCGCTTCCCATCGGCCAGTAGCGTTCACGCTGCTTGACGATGACCCGCGGCTCGGGCTTGGCTCGCAGCCAATCGGCGGCGGCGCTGTTGTTGAGGATCGCGTAGCGGGCTGGGTTGTAGGGGATGCCCCACAGCACTTTCGTGCCGACCGTCGGCCAGCCGCTGGGGAGCTCGGTGGCCTTGGCCTGAGCGGTGAACGGAGGAAGTCCAAGTTGCTG
>JBBQCR010000305.1:0-4620 GCA_038318935.1 Phycisphaerales bacterium | reverse complement strand
CCTCGTCCTACAACGTCACTTCTGATTGATGTACTCCTCGATGCGCTCGGCCTTCCGCAACAGGAAGGGGATGTGCGTCTCGGAGGCCTTGATGAATTTCTGCATGACTTTCAGCGTAGAGTCGAACTCCTCCTGGAACTTTCCCTGTTCCTGGTCGCGCCACGTCTGGGCAAGCGTGGCCATGCGGTTACTGATCATCGCGGTCATGCCCTGAAGGTCGGTATTGAACTTCTTCAGGTCGTGCGCGAAACGACGGAGTTCTTGCGGGTCGACGATCGCCTTGGCCATTGCGTGGTACGCCTCCTCGACGAGTGTACTGTCGCGACGCACTCGATTGGAGGGTTCCGAGCCGCTATCGTGCGAGCCCTCATGACCGCATCCGCCTCCACGCTCGCGTCGATCGAACAACGAAACCTCATCGACGGCCAGTGGAGTGTCGCCGAAGGCGGGGCCACAATCGCCGTCACCAATCCGGCCACCGATGAGATCCTGGCTCGAGTGCCCGACGCTGGCGCTGCCGAGACGCGCCGCGCGATCGCGGCCGCAGCGAAAGCTCTCCCGGCGTGGCGTGATCGTCCGGCGGCCGAGCGATCCGCGATCTTGCGGAAGTGGTCGGAGCTCATGGTGCGGGACCGCGAACGCCTCGCCCGGCTGATGACGCTCGAACAGGGCAAGCCGCTGGCGGAGTCGCGTGTCGAAATCGGCTACGCGGCGAGCTTTTTCGAATGGTTCGCCGAAGAAGCCCGGCGGGTGTATGGCGAGACTATTCCGGCGTCGTCGGCCGACAAGCGCATCTTGATCCTGCCGAGACCAGTCGGCGTGTGCGCGGCGATCACTCCCTGGAACTTTCCGTCGGCGATGATCACTCGGAAGACCGCGGCCGCGCTCGCCGCCGGTTGCACGCAAGTCGTCAAACCGGCCGAGCACACGCCGCTGTCGGCGCTGGCCTTGGCCGCGCTTGCGATCGAAGCGGGCGTTCCGGCAGGAGTCTTCAACGTCGTCACCGGACACCCCGAACCGATTGCGGCGGAGTTCTTCGCCAATCCCACGGTTCGCAAACTCAGCTTCACTGGATCGACCGACACGGGCCGCATCCTGATGCGGAACGCCGCCACGAATCTCACGCGACTGTCGCTGGAACTGGGCGGCCACGCGCCTTTCATCGTTTTCGCTGATGCGGATCTCGATCGAGCCGTCGAAGGCGCAATCGCCAGCAAGTTCCGCAACGCGGGCCAGACCTGCGTGTGTGCCAATCGATTTCTTGTCGAGGAGAGTATCCGCGAAGCGTTCACGGCCCGGCTGGTCGCCGCCGCCGCGTCGCTCGTGGTCGGCAACGGCCTGACCGACGGGACGCAGATCGGACCACTCATCGAGGACGCGGCGGTCGACAAGGCGCTCGCCCACATCGCCGACGCTCGGGCCCGCGGCGCGACAGTTCTATGCGGTGGCGAACGTGCGATGGTCGCTGGTCTCGCCAACCGCTTCGTCCAACCCACAGTTCTCAATCATGTCACCACGGACATGCTCTGTTGTCAGGAAGAGACGTTCGGTCCCGTCGCGCCCATCCTGAGTTTCCGCGGCGAAGCGGAAGCCGTTGCACTGGCCAACGCGACACCCTTCGGACTCGCGGCGTACTTCTACACACGTGATGCCAGCCGACTCATGCGGATGTGCGAAGCTCTGGACTACGGCATCATCGGCGCCAACGACGCGCTGCCGGCGACAGCGCAGGCTCCCTTCGGAGGAGTGAAGCACTCGGGCTTCGGCAAGGAAGGTGGGCGGGCGGGAATCGGCGAGTACCTCATCGACCGGTACGTGAGTTGGCGATTGTGATGGGATCGCGGGCGCGATACCTCGCCGATCTCGGATAGGCTGCGCGAGGAAACGGTCGCGCGTCGACCCATGGAGGATTGCAGGATGATGCAGCGAAGTTCGATCGGTGTGACGCTTGCCCTTGGTGTGCTCGGCGTCGCGGCGTTGGGTCTGAGCCGGGCTCAAGATCGCTCGCCGCCAACCCAACCGCCAGCCCAACCGCCAACCCAGCCACCAGTCCAGCCGCCGGCCGATGCTCCCAAAGGTGCGCCTGGCGAACCGACGCCACCACCACCGGCCACGACCACTGCACCTTCAACCGTACCGGCGACACCGGCGAATGTCGTCCGCGCGGTGCGGCTTGATCTCGACTTTCCCGCGGTTGGCAACGTCGACGGCGTTCGGCAGTGGCGCTTCGGCCGCGTTGAGCGGGTTGACGCGATCGCCAACGACCCCGACATCTGGGTGACCTTCCGAACCGGCGACGGCAACAGCATCCGCGTACGTTCTCCCGCTGCACCGCTCGATGATCTCGCACGGCAATCGAACTGGCTGACCTCGCCGGACAAGTCGATGCCAGGTCGCTCGGATTACGTCGAGCGCATGGTGGCCTTTGATGTCGACAACGACGGACGACTCATCGCCGTCGCGAGCCTCGAGCCAACTTCACGCAATCGGAATCGGCTGCGCAGCGCCCTCGGACGTTGAGGACGACCCTTCCGCTGGGTGAGGCAATGCACTCGACCAGAAAAACAGAGCCCTCGCGCGATCGAGATCGCGCGAGGGCCTTGGTCTTTTCTAGTCTCCGTCGCTGTGGACACTCAGCCTTCGTCGGCGCTGAGGAAGCTTGAGAGACGCTGCTTTCGTACTGGGTGCTGCAGCTTGCGGATGGCCTTGCTCTCGACCTGTCGGACGCGTTCGCGGGTGACCTTGAAGATCCGGCCCACCTCTTCCAAGGTGTAGGTGTATCCATCACCGATCCCGTAGCGGAGCTTCAGGATCTCGCGCTCCCGATAGGTGAGGGTCTTCAACACGTCGTTGATCCGCTGACGAAGCATGTCGTTGGTCGCGGACTCCGACGGACTCTGCTGACGCTCGTCCTCGATGAAGTCACCGAAGTGCGAATCTTCGCTCTCACCGACCGGGCGATCGAGCGAGATCGGATGCCGCGAGATCTTCATCACGCGGCGGGTTTCCTCGATCGGCATCTTGGCCTTGATGGCGATCTCTTCGACTGTCGGTTCGCGACCGAGCTCCTGCAACAGATTCTTCTGGATGTTCCGCAGCTTGGACATCGTCTCGATCATGTGAACCGGCACGCGAATGGTCCGGGCATGGTCGGCGATCGCCCGCGTGATCGCCTGACGGATCCACCACGTGGCATACGTCGAGAACTTGTAGCCGCGCTTGTACTCGTACTTGTCGACCGCACGCATGAGGCCGGTGTTGCCTTCCTGAATGATGTCGAGGAATGGGAGCCCGCGATTGCGATACTTCTTGGCGATCGACACAACCAGGCGCAGGTTGCCGCCTGAGAGGTCGCGCTTGGCCTGCTCGTACTCGCCGAACACCCGTTCGATGTCACGAATGTGACGATCGAGATCTTCCGGTTCCGCGAGCACCAGGTTGCGCAGACCGTCAAACTCCTCGCGCATGACCATGACATCTTCAGGGTCGTAGCGCTCGGGATGCTTGTCGCTCTTGGCGATGGTCTTCAGCAGTTCCTTGATCTTCTTGTTGATCGCCTGCAGCTTGCGAAGCAGCGGTTGAATGCGGCCGGTGCGCAGGCAACACTCTTCCAGCAGCGTCGCGATCTTGCGGCGACGACGCTTCACCTCGTCGACGGTCTCTTCGCGAGCGTGGGCGGTGAGCTTGTGCGTCCCCGCGCGATCGTTCTCAAGACGATCCCACGCCTGGCGATTGAGATCGAGCAGCTTCTGAATCGTCGTCAGATTCACTGGAATGCGAGCGGCGATCTTGTCCTTGGCGTTCTCTTCCGCTGTCGAGATGCGCATGGTGCGATCGAAGGGCAGCGAGCCCTCATGCACCTGCTTGAGAATCTCGATCGCCTGGGTCGCCGCATAGTCGCTCTCAAGCGTCTTGCGGCGGAAGATCATGCGCGTCGTCTCGATCTTCTTCGCCAGCCGGATCTCCTCCTCGCGGGTGAGCAGCGGAATCGTGCCCATCTGCGTGAGATACATGCGGATCGGATCGTCGATGCGCTTCGAGCCCTGCTCGTTGATCGCCTGCTCGACGGCGGCCTGGGTCTCGGCGTCGTCGAGGATTTCGTCCTCGACACTGGCCGCAGGCTCCTCTGCGTCGATCGGATCGCCGAGTTCGATCTCCGGCTCACCACCGAGATCCATCGGTGGTTCGTCCACCGTGTCCTCGTCGATCATCTGGACCTTGGGCGTCTTGCCGCCCTTCTTGGGGTCATCGCGGAGGAACTTGAGGTTGGTCTGGAGCGGTGCCGCGAACGGCGTGTAGCCGTTGCGCCGGACCTCCGGCTCGTCGATGAGGGTGATGCCGTGCTTGCTGAACAAGACCAGCAGTTCGTCGAGTCGATCGGGGTCGACATACTCGTCCGGCAGGCAGGTGTTGAGCTCCTCGTAGGAGATCCACTTGCGGGAGGAGCCCTGGTCCAGAAGCTGGCGGAGCACGTCGTATTGGTCGAGGTTGATGGTCACGGTCGCAGGCTCCGAAGCGGAGGAGGAGGAGATTCGGGAGACCCGAGAGAGAACACACGGAATTCCTATCGGTCGCACACAGACAGTCAGCAGGCACGTTCAACCGGAGCGGTGTCAGACC
>JBBQCR010000304.1:0-4622 GCA_038318935.1 Phycisphaerales bacterium | reverse complement strand
TTGTAGTCCGCTTCGGTTCGATCCGCGAGGGCCCGATTCACCTCGCCGGCGTCGCCCTGCAAGTCACCGCGGACGATCGCGAGGTAGGTCTTGCGCAGGACCCGCTTCTCGAACGCTTCGCGCAGAATGTCCCACGCCTCGCGATCGAGTGCGGCCAACACCAGTCCGCTCGTGAGGCGGTCCAGACGATGGAGCAATCCGAAGTCACGAGCATCGCCGAGTTTCGCAAGTTTGCATGCAAGACGCCCGTCGTCGACCGCGAAGAGCCCGTTGATGAGCGTGTCATCGCTGTGCCCGCGTCCGGGTTCAGTCACCAGTCCAGGCATCTTGTTGACGACGACGGTGCGTGCATCCTCGCGCACGATGCGAACGCGGATGCGCGGGTTGGGGCGGGGAACGGTCACGCGTCGCACTCTACCCGAACTCCGCACCGCAGCGCGCGGAGGGCGGTACGCCTCCGCCGCGCCGCGGTACGCTTGCATTCCATGATGACGAGAGCCTCACCGTCCATCGCCAGCGCGGCATCGCGTGTCTCCTCGCGCTTGCAACCTTTCGGAGCGACGATCTTCACGGAGATGAGCCAGCTCGCCCGCAAGCATGGGGCCGTGAATCTCGGTCAGGGATTCCCCGACTTCGACGGCCCCGACTTCGTGAAAGACGCGGGTATCCGCGCCATCCGCGATGGTCACGGCCAGTACTCGCGCATGTTCGGTGTGCCCGAACTGAATGTGGCGATCGCCAATCGCTTTCGTCGCGACAGCGGACTGGACGTCGATCCCGATACGGAAATCACCGTCACCTGTGGCTGCACCGAAGCGATCGCGGCGACCATGCTGGGCCTGGTGAATCCCGGCGACGAAGTGCTGCTGATCGACCCGTGCTACGACTCGTACCCGGCGACGGTGGCGATGGCGGGGGGCTCGGTGCGAACGATCACCTTGCGTCCTCCGGATTTCGCACTCGACATCGCCGCGCTGCGGGCAGCGATCACTCCGCGCACGCGCATGCTGCTCGTGAACACGCCGCACAATCCGACCGGACACGTCTTCAGCCGTGCCGAGCTTCAGGCGATCGCCACACTCTGCATCGAGCGAGATCTGATCTGCGTCTCCGACGAGGTCTACGAGCGCTTGGTGTTTGAGGGAGAGCATCTTTCGATCGCGACATTTCCTGGCATGCGCGAGCGCACGGTCACGCTGTCGAGTCTCGGAAAGACCTACTCGCTCACCGGTTGGAAGATTGGCTGGGCAATCGCACCCCCAGCGCTCACCGCCGGTGTGCGCGCTGCGCACCAGTTCCTCACCTTCGCCGCCTCCACGCCGCTGCAGGTCGGGGCGATCGAGGCCCTTCGCTCGGGACCCGAATACGACATCGCGTTTCTCCAGGAGTACCGTCGACGACGGGCATTCATGGTGGACGGGCTCCGGGCGGCCGGCTTCGAAGTGTTCTTACCCAACGGCACCTACTTCGTGATGTGCGATCACAGCCGGTTCGGCTTCGCCGACGACGTCAGCTTCGCGAAGCATCTGGTGAGCGAGATCGGCGTCGCCGCCATTCCACCGAGTTCGTTCTATCAGCGACGCGAGGAAGGTCGCACGTTGATTCGGTTCGCGTTCTGCAAGCGTGAAGAGACGCTTCGCGCGGCGATTGACCGCATGATGCTGCTCAAGCGACGCAGTGGTTGAGAGTTCTCCGTGCAGACGTTTCGGTAGAATGCGACCACCCATGCCATCTCGCGCAGCGCAACGATCCGCCGACGAACGCCCACTCCGCGCTGATTCCGGCAGCGCGACGACGACCGTCGCCGTGTGGCTGGGTCCTGGTTCGGACGCGCTTGCCGCGGTGCTCTCCACCGATTTGGCGCAGGAGATCGAGATCGCCTGGGGCTGGCGCATCGTTGCTATCGGCGGCGACCGCCGCGCCGCAGCTACGGCGTGGGCGATTCGCATCGGCGCGGCCGAGAGCGGATCGCTGCGCGAGTTGGCGCGCACCGGCGCCCAGGTGGTACTCGTCCTGGGGCGCGACGCGCCGGCGGAGGCCGATCTTGACGCCCTCGTCGAAAGCGACCGTACGGTTCTGGTGACCGCAACGTCGCCACCGACCTTGGTCGAAGCGCATCGACTCGGTGAACGCGCAACCCGACTGCGGATGACATCGCTCTTCCGATGGTCGGAGGCGTATCGCACCGCCCAACCTTTGATCGAGGAGTTTCTGGCGGAAGGAAGCCCCATCGCGATCGGCGTTCGGATGCGATGCGCCGCCGACGACGCGGATGTGCGCACCATCGACGGTCTGCTCATGGACGGATGCGACCTTGTGCTCGATCTCATCAACGGGGTGGACGGCGTCGTCGCGATCGGCCGGCCGACTAGCGGCCAAGCGGGAGACGCGCGGGTGCTGTCGGCGATCGCCCGCAGCAACAGCGGCGGCATCGTGTCGCTTGATCTCGCCGAAGGAGGGGGATGGCTGCGTGAACTCGAAGTGCTCGGTGCTGGTGGTCGTCTCCGCGTCGATGATGGGACCGTGCAACGCTGGGACCGCATGGGGCGGTCGGTGGAACGTCACGACCTGAGCGTGGTACGCGATGGGGTACGCGATGGGGTACGCGATGGGGCACGCGATGCGGTGACGGCGTGCGTGGAGTCGCTGCGGATGCTGGCTCGGGCCCGGCTCCCGCGTGAGGAACCGACGAGACTTTCCGCGCGACTGGCCTTCGCCGACGCGACGCGGCTGAGCGTTCGCACCGGCAACGTCGAGAGTCCCGCCCGCATGCACGAACTCGCCGCGCGACCGTAGGGTCACGCGGCGAGCGTTGTGCATGATGCGACTGCTGTTTTCTTGTGACCGCTTCGCTTCGGAAGGGCCCTGTCGCGGCTTACGCCCCGTTACTGCTTACGCAGCGATGGCGTCGATCTTGACCCGCAGGTAACCCTGGCGGTGACCGATCTTCTTGCGGCTGCCCTTGCGGCGCTTGTACTTCAGCGTGATGATCTTTGGGCCGACGGCTTCGCCGAGAATCGTCGCTGTCACGGTCGCGCCTTGGAGATAGGGGAGACCGATCTTTGCAGCGGTCTTGCCTTCGGAGTCGCCAATCGCGAGGACCTTGTCCAGGACCAGCGTCTTCTGGTCAGCGGTGAGTTCGCGCAAGTCGAGGTCGATGTGGTCGCCGGGGCGGACCTTGATCTGCGTTCCACTGTCCTCGATGATCGCGTACACGGTCGTGACTCCTGAAGGGCTGCCGGGGGCGGAGGTGGCAGCGGTGAAGGATCGAGCAGTATACCGATCGCTCGGCTTCCCGCAACGGGCTCGAGGGACGCGACTTTGGAGAACTCTCCGAGTGCCGGCTCGCGTACAGTGCCGTCGTGAACAGGCGACCGCGGCTCGATCCGCAAGGACCGAGCTGAGGAAAGTCCGAACACGGCAGGACACGGTGGTGGGTAACACCCACCGGCCCGGTTGCGGGTCAGGGAAAGTGCCACAGAAAACAAACCGCCATCGGACTTGGGTCTTGGTGGTAAGGGTGAAACGGTGCGGTAAGAGCGCACCGCCCGCTCGGTGACGAGCGGGGCACGGCAAACCCCACCGCGTGCAAACGCAAGCAGCTCCCGTCGTTGTCTTCGGGCAGCGACCCCTGCGGTCCGCAGGCGAGGGAGTGGGTAGCGCGCTTGAGGCGGACGGCAACGGACGCCCCAGAGAAATGGTCGCCACGCCGCGGTCGGCCGAAAGGCAGCTCGCGGAACGCACAGGATTCGGCTTACGTTCACGGCAACCACGGCGACCCCGCGAGGGGTCGTCGTGCGCACAAGCGCCGGCAAGACGAGACACGCACAACGAATCGTGGGCATGGGGAATGGTCCCACAAGCCATAGAAATCGATCCGATTTGAAACCCTGTTCTTGCCTTTCGGGTTGACCTCGCGACAATGACAGTTTCACAGGCCGCCACGCGGCGGCCATCGCGGGGGATCCGTCCGCAACCCAACCGGCCCTTCGGCCACTCCGTTCGCCCATCCACCGGCGATTCTGTCTGACTCGCTGTTTGAAGTCGGGCTTTGACCGACTTTTAGCATTCGGGACGAGCACAATTGCTGCCTCTCGTTTCGGGTGATGGGATACCTGAACGATGAACAGAGCCAATCGCGGACATTCGAGTCGATCCGTCATGAGCAACCCAACCAAGACGTCGAGCCTTCAGTCCTATCACATGCTCGTTTTCCGCAAGGCGCTCCATCCGGAGTTCTTCGGCATCGAGGGGCGAAATCGCATTCGCCACGATGATTACGAGGCCGAAAGCTGGATCTTCCGAGGCGGCCACAGCCTTCGTTTCCAGCACGATGGACTCTGCGTGGTAGAGGTCGTTCTTGAGCAGATCGATCAGATCCCTGATCGTGGGCTCGTTGCGACCCTGCCTTGCGCCGGCGAGCGTGATCACGAGGAGAAGTTCGGTGAGTCGCTCGTCTACATGACGACGATGCAGACCGAGACTCTCTCCGATCACCTGTACCTCGGGACATACAAGGAAATGCTGCAGCACGCTCGCGAGAGCGATTCACTGCTTTCCATGTGGACCGACGACAACGGCAAGCCGAATCTCTCGGTCTTGGATGTGCAAGCGACCCGCAG
>JBBQCR010000303.1:0-4632 GCA_038318935.1 Phycisphaerales bacterium | reverse complement strand
CGCCGAAAGACCCACCCTCGAAGGCCACCCATCCCTCGCGCATCGGGCGAGGCGCCGGCAACATCGTGCAAGCGACTCCACCGTCGCGGAACGCTGTGAAGTCGAAGAAGAAACGTTGATCGAGCACTTCGATCAGGCGTTGCGATGTGAAGGCAGGTCATAGCTTGCGAAAACGCTTGAGTGGAGCGGCGGGTGCTCGATGACGAGTCGAATCGCGCCGAACTCCTGCGGATCCCAACGGCATGTCTCGAACACCGATTCCATGAGCTGGGCGTAGTCGCCCATCAATGGCGTCGCCGCATGGGTCGGTCGCCCTCGCAACGGCATGAACGTCAACGGGATCGGCAGTTCAGCAAGCCCCGCATCACCACCGACACCGGGAAACTGGGTGACAAATCGAGCCTCGCTCCGCTCCACCTCAGGCAACTCACGATGGAAGAAGATGTCGAGCAGCGTCACCTCGGTGGGCAGCGAGATTCCGGTCATGAACTGACCGTGCCTATCGGCGGCCGTCGCATAGCGAGGGACGGCGCTGCGCTCCACGTAGCCAAACGTCAGGTTCGCCTCGCCTGTGCGCCCGACAGGCCCATCGACCAGTTCGTAGACAACCGATTCCTCCGCGTCGCGCCTCCGCACACTTGGCATCGGTGACGAACACCACGAACGCATGAGCCAATCAACTTCGCCGACGCCCTCGACGGGTTCAAGCGGTGACACCGTTCGCGCGAACGGTTCCAGCGTGAGATCCTCTTTGAACCGAGTGAAGCGATAGATGGGCCAGGGCGCAAGCGGCCGCAGACGTCGAAGATCGCGCACCCCGGTGACGAGCGCCAGATCGAGGCGTGACGGGTCGGTCTCGCTCGGTGCGATGATGCGGGTCGCGAAGCGAACTCGCGTCTGCAACCCGAGGATGCCGCTGTTTCCCAAGTACGCCAACCGACGCGACTCCTGCATCGTGGCGCTCGGATGCATGCTGTCGAGATAGAGGTCAAGCGTTGCCCGATCCCCGGCATGCGTCAGGACCATCGCATCAAACTCGCGCATGGCGGCCCGCACCTTCTCGATCCTCTGCTCGTTTGCACCGGCTGCCGCCATCGCCGTCAAGAGCCGCGTCACACCTTCGGAGCCGGGAATGAGTGAAACAACGTCGAGCCCGTGCTCACTTCGCAGGATCTTCGAGAACTTCCAAGTCAGGCTCTTGTCGAGCCTGAAGCGCCGCGAAACTTCCTGAGGGCGGTCCGGATCGGCACCGACGGCGTCGTACAACTCCAGCAGCGCCGCACGGAGTTGCAAGACCACCTGTCGGCAATGCTCGTCAAGCCCACGAGTTGGCGATTCTTCACTGGCACCGGAAATCGCTGGCACGAACGTCACTGTACGACATCCATGCTCGCCGACGTCGATGACGGGCGAACTGAAGACCTGCCCTCACCGGCGAGCGATCCAGAGCGGAGCTTGTTGCGGGCGACTTTCCCCTCCAAGGACCGGTCGTCGCGGGAACCAGCGGTTCCCTTTGCCCAATGGGGTACGGTGATCAAGAGTGGAGCGACCCTGTTCACCAAGAGTGGAGCGACCCCGCTCCTGGGAGTGGCACAGTGACCGAGCCAGCCGTCAAGTTTGATCCAACGTCCATCACTCGGCCCGACAAGCGACTGTTCACCTACTACGTGGTTATCTCGCTGCTCACATTCATCGCAGCACCGATCACCTTCATCCCACTGTGGATTCGCTACCACACCTTGCGATATCGCTTCGACAAGGACGGCGTTGGAATGTCGGTCGGCGTTCTCTTCAAGCGCGAGACGTACCTGACCTATCGACGAATCCAGGACATCCATGTCACGCGCGGTCTCATTCAGCGATGGCTCGGCCTCGCCTCCGTCGCCGTCCAGACTGCGTCGGGCGCTTCCACTGCTGAGATGACGATCGAGGGCATGCCGGATCCCGACGCGTTGCGCGACTGGCTCTACACCCGGATGCGCGGCGCCCACGAGCACGACACTCCGGTCGCCCCGCAACCGGGCTCGCACCTGGCCGCTTCACCGCACGCCGACGAGGCGCTCGAGCTTCTCCAGGAGATACGCGACGGGCTCAAGGCACTCGCCGCAGGACGAGCGGGAGGTTCGTCATGAGCATCACCGATCGCGTGGCCAGTCGAACGTATCGCGGGATCTGGGCTCTCCTGCGCAAATGGTTTCGGGTGTCCGAGGAAGCGCCGACGCTTCCTGCGCCGTCGACCGGAACCGTGATCGCATTTCGCCCCGCAGAAGGGTATCTCCGCTATCTCACGTTCCAGTTCTGGTTCCTGCTCCTCCTGATCGATGGCATGGTGCTGATCGGTTGGATCGCGATCGCTGCGGCATCTCCCAAGGTCGGCGCGATCCTTGCGATTCCGGCCCTCATCATTGCGATCGTCCCGGACATCTTCGCGTACGTCGCCTTGCAACTCCGCTACGACACCACGTGGTACGTCATGAGCGATCGCAGCCTCCGCTTGAGGCACGGCGTCATGACCATCCGCGAGATGACGTTCACGTTCGAGAACGTGCAGAATGTCAGCGTGAGTCAAGGCCCGTTACAGCGCTACTTCGGCATCGCAAGCGTCGTCGTGCAGACTGCAGGAGGCGGATCGGGCGCTGGCCATTCCGCTTCCGCAGGGACCGGACACGTCGGCACGCTTGAAGGAATCGCCGACGCCGAGGCGATGCGCGACACGATTCTTGATCGCGTGAAGTCGTCGCGATCTGCCGGATTGGGAGACGATCGCCATGATGGCCCTGCGATCAGCGCCTCGCAGCCCAGTCGTTTTGGACCCGAGCACGTGGCGGCGCTGCGCGAAATCCGCGACATCGTCGCGGTCATGCGTTGAGCGAAACGTCCTGCCGACGAAAGTCGAGGTCCGGACGCCGACTCGGATTCGCCTCGAGCCATTCACTATTCCAGCAGCCTACCCAGCGGTTCGGTTCGATTTCGTGCAGTCGATAGTCCGGAGTACCTGGAATAGCTCGAGGACGAACCTCCAGCGGCGCGTCGGGCCACCAGGGGACGATGCCCTTTTCGTATCCAGCCAAGCGGCGGAACTCGGCCGGATCGCGGACGACCTCATCCACTGTGGTGAGCCGATGTTTCGATTCGCGCAACGACGGGATCGACTTGAAAAGCCCACGCGTATACGGGTGCAAGGGGCGATCGAAAAGTTCGAAGACGCTTGCGTACTCGACGACGCGACCTGCATACATCACACACACCACGTCGGCGTTCTCGGCGACGACACCCAGGTTGTGGGTGATCAGCATGATGCCCATGCCACGGGTTCGCTGCAGCTCGCTCAACAACTCAAGGATCTGTGCCTGAATCGTGACGTCGAGCGCCGTCGTCGGTTCATCGGCAAGCAGCAGACTCGGCTGACAGGCCAAGGCCATGGCGATCATCACCCGTTGTCGCATTCCGCCGGAGAACTGGTGCGGGTACGACCGGAGGCGTTCGGACGCACGTGGAATACCGACATCGTTCATCGCCTTCACGGCGATCTCGGCCGCCTCGCGCGACGACACCCGCTGATGAAGTCGAATCGCCTCGATGATCTGATCGCCGATCGTGTACACGGGATTGAGCGACGTCATCGGCTCTTGAAAGATCATCGCGATCTTGCCGCCACGGATCGCGAGCATTTCTCGCTCGGACATCTTCAATAGGTCCCGACCTTCGAAGCGGATCTGGCCCCGATCGAATCGACCCGGCGGGCGAGGAATGAGCTGCATCGTGCTCATCGCCGTCACGCTCTTGCCGCATCCCGACTCACCGACTACTGCCAAGGTCTGGCGCGGGTAGACAGACATCGTGACCCCCGCCACGGCTTGAATGCGCACGTCGCCGCCCGAGGAATTCCCGAAGGAAACCGCCAAGTCATCGACTTCGAGAAGCGGCTTGCTCATGATTTAGTGCGCCGCCTTTCGAAGCTTCGGATCGATCGCGTCCCGCAGCGCTTCGCCGAGCACGTTGTAGCTCAGGACCGTGAGAAAGATGGCGATTCCGGGGAACATCGCCAACCACCAGTTGAACACACCTGTGGTTCCCGTGCCGCTGGACAGCAACTGTCCCCACGAGGCCTGGCCTTCGGGACCGAGACCGAGAAAGCTCAACGTCGCCTCGAAGGTAATCGCCGCTGCGATCTGGAACGAGGCATCGACGAGCACCGGGGTGACTCCGTTGGGGAGCATGTGCCTGAAGAGGATCAGCCGCAGCGGCAGACCAACCGACTTCGCACTCTGGACGAAATCCTGGTGTCGCAATTTGAGGAACTCGGCGCGAATGAAGCGCGCAGCGCCCGTCCATGTCACACAGCCGATGATCACCATCATCACATAGGTGTTGCGCGGCAGCACGCCCGCAGCCACGATCAGGAGGAACAGGACGGGAATCGCCATGAACACTTCGACGACACGGAAGAGCACCAAATCGATCTTCCCGCCGAAGTACCCCATGAGTGAGCCAATCGTCACACCGATCAGGACGGCGATACCGGTTGAAACCAATCCGATCGAGATCGACAGTCGACACGCGTGCATCATCTGCGACAACACATCGCGCCCGACGTTGTCGGTACCGAGCAGGAAGATATGCCGCCCTGCC
>JBBQCR010000302.1:0-4648 GCA_038318935.1 Phycisphaerales bacterium | reverse complement strand
CGTGAAGATGCACGGCATCGGCAACGACTATGTCTATATCAACGCGTTCGACGAGCGGATCGACGATCCTGCAGCGCTGAGCCGTCTGGTGAGTGACCGACACAAGGGCATCGGCAGCGACGGGCTGATTCTCGTGGCGCCTCCTGCGGCCGGAGTCGCGGCGGATGTGCGCATGCGGATGTTCAACGCCGATGGCAGCGAGAGCGAGATGTGCGGCAATGGCATCCGATGCGTCGCGAAGTTCGCCGTCGATCGCGGCCTTTCCGCTCGCAATCCGCTGCGCGTGCAGACCGGGCGCGGAGTGCTGCTGATCGACTGGACGCGCGGAACCGACGGAACCGTTTCGCTTGCGACGGTGACGATGGGGGAACCGATCCTCGAGGCGAGTCGCATTCCGGTGCGATTGCCCGGCGTTCGTGACGACGCTCGGGTTGTGGCGTATGCGCTTCCGAAGGAACTGTTCGCCGGAATGGAAGACGCTGGATGCGAGCAGGCGATGACCTGCGTCTCGATGGGCAATCCACACGCAACGATCTACTGCGACTGCGTGGCGAAGATTCCGCTTGAGCGCATCGGCCCGACGTTTGAACGCCACCCGTTCTTTCCCAATCGCGTGAATGTGCACTTCGTCGAAGTGGTGTCGCCTGACGAAGTCATCATGCGAACCTGGGAGCGAGGAAGCGGCATCACACTCGCCTGTGGCACGGGCGCAAGTGCGGTGTGCGTCGCCGGCGTTCTCGCCGGAAAGAGCGCTGCGATGATTGATGCCCACTTGCCAGGCGGAGATCTGCGCTTGCGTTGGGACGGTGAAGGACATCCGGTGCTGATGACCGGGCCGGCGACCGAGGTCTACGAGGGGACGCTGTCGCCCGCCTTCGCGCGCGTAGGACGAGGATTGACCGAGGCGGCGCGATGACGCACTTGGATGCGGTGGAGCAAGCGATCTGTGCGTCGATTGCGTCTCGCGCGAAGGTTCTCTACGCGGACCTCGAGCAATTCGTCGCCATCCCAACCGGCTCAGCGTTCACGCCGGGGCTCGACGAGTTGCGTGGGCTTCTGTGCGAACGATTGCGGGCGCTTGGTGCGAAGGTGACCTCGTACGTCGGTGATCCGCGGCCCGCGTGGCTGACGCTGCCAGCCGAGCGCCAAGGAGGCGATGAAGCGCCGACTCCTCCGACTGCGGTCGCGAGTCGACTCATCGGCATCGGTCCGCGCATCCTGATCGCTGGCCACATCGACACGGTGCACGATCCGAACGGTTCGTTCCGAACGCTCACCCGCGAGAGTGACACGATTGCCCGTGGTCCTGGCGCGGTGGACATGAAGGGCGGCCTCGCACTGGCGGTGCACGCTCTGGAGTGCCTCGCGGAACATGGCGTCGAGGCGCGCTGGTCGTTTCTCCTCAATAGCGATGAGGAAACTGGTTCTTTTCACTCCGCGTGTCACATCGAGGACGCGGGTCGAGGGCACGATGTCGGTATCGCGCTCGAGCCAGCGGGTGACGCTGGTGGACTGGTTGTCGCCCGCATGGGCTCGGGGCACTTCCGCATTGACTGTTCAGGTCGCACCGCCCACGCCGGCCGCGACTTCACCAAGGGCATCTCCGCGGTCAATGCGTTGGCGCAGGCGATTCTCGATGTCAACGCCGCGTGCG
This sequence comes from Phycisphaerales bacterium, assembly GCA_038318935.1. GTDB lineage: Bacteria > Planctomycetota > Phycisphaerae > Phycisphaerales > SM1A02 > JAEUIT01. The sequence goes on along the minus strand of JBBQCR010000302.1, from coordinate 2,994 downwards.
ATCCTGCCGCCGGTCGCATCGTCAACATCGGTCCGCTCGAGGGAGGCACGGTGTCCAACGCCGTGCCCGATCGCGCGAGCGCGTGGGGCAATGTGCGATTCGCTGATTCGGCGGCGCAGGACGAACTGGCTCGACGCTTCGATGCGCTCATCACACCCGACGGACAGTTGCCGGGCGTGCGCATCCAACACGCGTTCGCCCGAGCCGCGAAGCCCACGACGCCCGCGGTGGAGCGATTCGCGCAGGCGGTCCGCGCAGTTGCCGAAGATCTCGGTCAATCGATGCCCTTCACGACATCCGGTGGCGTCTGCGACGGCAACATTCTGCAGTCGGTTGGACTTCCGACGCTCGACACGCTGGGCGTTCGCGGCGGCAACTTGCACCGCACGGACGAATTCATCGAGATCCCGAGTCTCGTCGAACGATGCCAGTTGCTGGCGATCGTTCTACGTCGCTTGACCACCGGGCGCATCACGCTGCAGTGAAGGCAGACGCCACGAATGAAACGACCGACGTCTGCGAGGGAGATCGCGGACGACGGTCGTTCCGAGGAGATGCGATGGGTCGCAAGAGAATCGGGGAGTCGGACGGATCGTGATTGACTGCCGCGGTCAAGCGCGTCGCAAGGGCGTCGCAAGCGCGTCCCAAGCGCGTCGCAGCACGCCGAATTCTCCAGAGCGAGTGTGCGCCCGGAGGGCGCTACGGATCGCTATGACTGCTATCAGCCGCCGGGCAGCGTCAACGGTGGAAGCGGTGGGTGACTCGGTGGGAGCGGCGGCATGCCGGGGCAGCCGTCTCCATCGCCATCACCTCCGCCACCGCTCCCGCCGCCTGAACCGGGCAGACTCGGTGGTGGAAGAGGCGGCCCGGGTGGACGAACGCCGGGTGTGCGTCCCGGCAATCCTGGATGCGGCGCGGATCCCGGCTTTCCCTTGCCGGGATCAACTTTCGGCTGACCGCCAGGCTGTCCTCCACCCGGGCCGAGCTTGGGTGGCTTGATCGGTGTGCGCGGGCCCCGCTCACCCGGGCGAGTTGCGGGCCGTTCGCCCGGCTGCACGCCCGGCGAGCGCTGGCCGGGATCGACGCGACGCTTGCTGGGGGCGCTGTTGGGACTCTCCGGCGCTGGCGCTCGACGAGGGTCGATGCGTGGCTGATCTCCCGGCATCATCGGCCGCGGAGCAGGCGACGCGGGTTGCAACGGCTCGGTGCGCTCGGGCTTGGTTGGCGAGGCTGGCACCGGTATCGCCGGGCGATCGTCCGCGACGACTGCCGGAGTCACGATTCCGACGAGCGCTGCGATCGACAGGGCAGTGGCGATCGACTCGCTGCCCCGCCGGGCTGCGGATGACTGATTGGACGCTGGGTCGTCTGGCATGGGAAGCCTCTCGAGACAGGGAAGAAGGTGCCGTCGGGGTGGATACGGAAAAACCGAAGCGGTTCGGACGAGCAATCAAATAAATTCGAATCGATCGTCCATCGTCCGATCCCCGTGAAGGCTCGATCAAGCACCTCCCTCGATTGGGCCGACTACCATGGACCCCTCGTCCCGCCCCTCTCCGGTGCGGCATCCACTTCTCGGACTCTCGCGGAAGGTCCTCGTCATGACCGTGCAAGCCCCTCGGGCTCCCGAATGCGCCACTCAGGCCTCGCTCCTTGCCTCCAGCCCGGCGATCCGCGACGCGATCGCCGCCATCGTTCGCGAGTTGAAGGCCCGTCAGGCGCACCTGACTGGAGCGCGTCCGCCACAGGCGGAGTTGAAGGAGACCCTCGACGGGTGGCTCAAGCGATCCGCAGAGTGCAAGGGACGACCGGCGCTGTATCCCTATGTTGGCAGTGGGCTCGGCAACGGTCCGCTCGTTGAACTCACCGACGGCAGCGTCAAGTGGGATCTCATCAACGGCATCGGTGTGCACATGTTTGGCCACTCCGACCCTGAGATGGTTGAGGCCAACATCCGTTCGGCGCTCGCCGACACGGTCATGCAGGGCAACCTGCAATTCAACGCCGACTCCATCGAGTTCACGGAGTTCCTGGTCGCCGAGGCCGTACGCTCCTCGAAACTCAAGTGCTGTTTCGTCACCAACTCCGGTTGCATGGCCAACGAACAGGCGCTCAAAGTGTGCCAGCAAAAGACCGGCGCCGCCCCGCGGGTCATCGCCTTCCAGGACTGCTTCCTCGGTCGTTCAACGACCATGGCCCAGATCGGTGATGGTCCCGCGTATCGCGTCGGCGTGCCGCTGACGACGCTGGTGGACTACATGCCGTTCTACAACCCCGATCTCGGTCAGCGTTCGATCGACATGGCGGTGTGGCATCTGAAGCAGTACATCCATCGCTATCCGAAGCAGCACTCTTGCTTCGTGATGGAGTTGGTTCAGGGCGAGGGTGGCTTCAACGTTGCTCCGCGCGAGTTCTTCCTGCCGCTGATGCAACTGTGCCGCGACAACGGCATCCCGGTGTGGGACGACGAAGTTCAGACCTTCGGCCGCACGAACACCATGTTCGCCTTTGAACAACTGGGCCTTGGCGAGCACATCGACATCGTCACGCTTGGCAAGATGAGTCAGGCCTGCGCCGTCCTCTACACGCAGGACATGAACCCCAAGCCGGGACTGCTGAGCGGCACGTTTCAGGCGAGCGGTTCCGCGCTGACCGTGGGACTCGCGGCGCTGAAGAAACTTCAGGGCGGCGGTTACTACGGCGCGGATGGAAAGATCGCACACCTCCAGACTTCGTGGCGTGAACACGCGAACGCGTTCGTGAAGAAGCATCCGCAGTGGTTCCCGCCCGTGCGCAACTCGATGGGCGGACCGATGACGCATCTGGTCGCGGGCAACGGCGGCATGATGCGCCTGACGCCGTTCGGCGGCGACAAGGACCGGATTATGAAGCTGCTGCATCGACTCTTCGCCGACGGTGTGATCGCCTTCTACTGCGGCCACGATCCCTATCACCTCCGGCTGCTGCCGCCGATCGGCGTCATGAAGCCAGAGC
>JBBQCR010000301.1:0-4649 GCA_038318935.1 Phycisphaerales bacterium | reverse complement strand
CATCCAGAGTGCCACGCTTTGCTCGCGCTGGAGCCAAAGCGATCGCCTTTGCGACCATGAAAGTAGCTGCCTGCGCTTGACGGGAGAACTCATGATCGTTCGCCGATCCCCAATCGGTCAGCTTGGAGCGGATTGACCGGCAACTGCGGCGACGACGCGGCTCGCGTCTTCTTCTCCGCACGTTGGGGCAGCACGATGATGCACGCAACGATGAAGACCGCCAGCACGGCGGATGCGGTATATCGGCTGAGCGCCATCCCGCCGCTCGAGTGCGGTTTGTCGAGCAGGTCACCCACCGTCGCTCCGAGCGGGCGGGTGAGGATGAATGCAGCCCAGAAGAGAAGGGTGTGCGAAATCCGGGTCCAGAAGTACGCCGCTGCGACGATCGCTAGACCCACGGCGAAGACGATGGCGCCGCCTTCGTACCCGAGCCCCAAGCCGGTCTTGTTGTCAGCCATCCAGTCGCCGAGCGCGGTGCCGAGCGTCTGCGAGAACATGATCGTCGCCCAGTAGAAGACCTCCACCTTCCGGGAGTCGATCGAGCCGATGGAGACCGAGCCCAATGAGCGATGCCACAGAAAGAGCGTCCCCAGGAGAAGGACCAAGAGAATCGAGGAGCCTCCCAGATAGCCGATTCCCAACGAGCGGTCGAGCAGATCGGCCAGGGTCGTGCCGGCGGTAGTGGTGGCAACGATCACCGCCCAGAAGAGGAACGGGTGAAGTTTTTTCGCGGCGATTTGCGCACCGACCGCGATGACGAAGACGGCCGAAAAGATGGCCGTTCCGACGAGATAGCCGAGATTCATCGACATCGTGACCGCGTCACCGCCGGTTTCGCCAAGCGTGGTTGCCGCGATCTTGATGATCCAGAAGTAGAACGTGACTTCGGGGACTTTTGCGAGGGCCTCTTTGGTTGCAGATGTCATCTTGTCAGGCGGCTTGTTGTTGATGGGGAAGAGGAGCAGAGGCTTGGCGAAGTGCGCTCACGGCGAGCAAGCACCCCAGGCCGGCCGAGAAGGTCGTTCCGACAGTCGCTGTGGGCATCTGCAGGGTGGCTACGGCCGGCCCACTCACCCCAACGGCGAGAACAATGGGCAGCGCCTCCACGAACTCGACGAGCGAGGCCATGAACGAGGCATGGCTGACGCGGCGGATGTCCATTGCAAGGTTGTGCTCGCTAGCTTTCGGTCGGCGTCAGCTATGCCGCTTGACGAAGCAGTCGACGTGCCCGGCTTGGCGAGGCCCCGCCAAGCCGCACGAAATCGATCACTTCAGCGAGTCGATCGTTGCGATCAGCACCTCCAGGGCCTCCCGGCTGTCTGTCTGCTTCGCTCGCCAGTGACGCACCTCCCGCAGCGCCCGGTCGATCGCAGCGTCGACGGCTTGCCATTTCTCAGGCGCCAGCGGCTTCATCTTCGGCTCCGCCTGGTCCCAGGCCACCTCGAGATCCTTGATGCGGCGTTTGGCCGCCCCGAAGTCGCCGGTGTCGACGATCTTCAACGTGTCCACCGCAATGGCCCGGTACGCCGAGAGATCGCCGAGCGGCGTCTGCGAGCCCGGGGAACGAACCGCGGGGGTCTGCCCGACAGTCTGGGCGTCGCTCGCTTGGACCGCCGCCACCAAGACAACGCCTGAAATTACCGCTTTGGATGCGAGTTTCCACATGATTGCGCCCCTTGAAAATCTGTTCACGATCCAATGACTGCACGGCCCGAAGGAATCGCTTCTTTCTGTGGATTGCGCGTCAGGTAGACGATCAGCCCTGCGATCGTCGCCAGGAACAGGACGCTCGTGACGAAGCTTCCCAAGCCCAAACCGCCCTTGGCAACGGGCTGCGACAGGAGATCTCCGAGCGACGCACCCAACGGGCGCGTCAGGATATAGGCGGTCCAGAAGGCGAACACGGCGTTCAATCCGAAGCGAAAGTGCGCGGCAGCGATAACGGCAATGACGGCCGCGAAAATCAGCGCCGAGACGCCGTATCCCAGGGCCAGACCCTCGGCAAGGAGGTCGCCGCCAGCCGTTCCGAGCGCGAAGGTGAACAGGATGGCGGCCCAGTAAAACAACTCACGTCGCCGCGTATGAATGGTCGTGATCGCGAGTGTTCTCTCGCTCAAGTACCAGGCGACGAACGTTACCGCTAAGGCGATCGCGAAGGCAAGGGTCGTCGTTTCGAGCGGTATCCGCAAGTTGTCGACGAGGTTGTCGGTGATCAAGGTGCCGACGATGCTCAGCAGGACAACGACGATCCAGTACGCAACCGGCACATAGCGTCTACCGCGAAGTTGCACTGCCAGTGCCACGAGAAGCAACGCCCCCATCGCGTAGGTCGTCCCGGTCAGTCCGAAGCCAAGATTCACCGCCAGGTAGTCCGCTGCCGTTTCGCCGACTGTCGTTGCCAGGATCTTGATGATCCAGAAGTAGACGGTGACCTGCGGAACCTTGTTGAGCATCCGATCGGTGTCCGCCCTGTCCGATAAAAGCATTTCTTCCCTTCGTTACTCTCGAGACGTCGCGAACCGTTCGACTCAGTCCCTCCTCCCGTTCTCTATCGACGGACTTGCGCGTCACTCGAGTCTCTGGGAATTGATCACCCGGCGCACCGATGCCCGCGGCGAGGTCGAACTGTGACGGCTCGAGACTTAAGAGAGCCTTAGGTTGCCGGGCTCAACCGGTACGGCTATTGCCGGTGCCAGCCCGGCGCGGCCCGTGAACGCTTCGCTCAGTTCGTCCGGGAATTTTTTATGTTGGGATCTCCAGCGCCTCGTACGGATAGCATCTCGGGATGTGGTCCAGCCAGCGATGAGCACGCGGTTGCGCAGGTTTGCTATCTGGTGGTTCGTGATCGGGTTCGCCTTGGTCGGCGTGTTCGGCCGCTTTCCCTGGAAGGCGGACGAGCCTTATTCCTTTGGCATCGTTCACCGAATCCTCGCGGACCATGCTTGGGTCGTTCCACACATCGCGGACATCGCCTTCGTCGAGAAGCCTCCCCTGGTCTACTGGATCGGCGCGTTATCGGCGAAGGCACTGCCGCATCTTCCTGAGCATGAAAGTTCGCGGGTCGCGGTCGTCCTCCTCGTAGCGCTCGCCTTCGCATCCATCCACGCAAGCGCCCGGTGGTTGTGGCCCGAGGCTCGTCGGTGGTGGGCGTGGTCCAAGGAGGCGGGCGGCCCGTTCCCGATGGCGATGAACGCAGGGGCACTGACGCAACCGGGCGCGCCGAGAGGCCGGTATGCGATCACCGCGCTGCTACTTGTGGCGGGCACGCTGGGCTTCATGGAGCAATTGCACAAGCTGACGGCTGATATCGGCCAATTGGCGGGTAGTTCGTTGGCCTTGTCGGGTCTCGTTCGCCTCGGCGCCCGTGACCGCAGTGCAGATCCAAGAGCGCACTGGACAGTCGGCCTTCTTGTCGGGACGGGGGTGGGGATCGGCTTCATGTCCAAAGGGCTGCTCGTCCCGGGCTGGGTCGGTCTCACCTGGCTCCTCGCTAGCCCGATGCCAGGCTACCGGAGCGCTCTGGCCGCCCGCGCTGCCGCCGTGGCGTGCCTGGCTGCGCTGCCATGGCTCCTGACATGGCCCCTGCTCTTGCTCGCGCGATCGCCCGACCTGTTCCACGAGTGGTTCTGGGTCCAAAACGTCGGGCGTTTCTTCGGCACCGCGCGCCTCGGCGGAAACGACGTCACCTTGCTTGATCGCGCGCAGAGTCTTCTTTTCATTGCGTTTCCCGTTTGCCTGGGCATCGTGGCAGTGGGGGTGCGAACCTGGGGTGCGCGGCGGAGAACGACGTCGCTTGACTGGTCGGCGTTGCGCGATGCTCCGGGGCATGCGTTCGTCGCGGTGTTCGCAGCTACGGCGTTGACCACACTGTTGGCCTCTGGTTCTTATCGCGATAACTATGTCCTACCGGTTCTTCCCGCTCTTGTCCTCCTTGCGCTTCCCGCGACCCTCGGACGCGCCTCTCGACTGATTGGACTGGTCTCGTCGGCGATCGATGCCGTCTTCGCCGTGCTCATCGTCACGGTCGTCGCGCTTTGGTGGCAACTGGTCGCACGGGGCGTTGTTTGGCCGCACTCGTTAGCGGCGGCCGTCGGTAGGACGCTGCCGGTACCTTTCGACCTCCCGTTCCAACCGGCGGCCGCTCTGACGGCAGTGGTCACGATCGCAATTTGGGGCTTCATCCAACGCAGTGGTCTACGCAACGCGTTGGTCACTTGGTCCATCAACATGGCCGTGCTGTGGATCGTCGTGTTCACTCTTCTGTTGCCGTGGGTCGATGCGGCCCGAAGCTATCGGGAAGTTTTCACCGAACTGCGCGAGAGCCACTCGCCGACAACGTGCGTGGCCACCTTCAACCTCGGCGAATCGGAGTTGGCGATGTTCGAGTACGTCACCGGCTTCGAGGCGAGGCGCGCGGTCTTCATGTCTCCGGAAGGGCCTCCGGTGCCGGTACCGAACCCCACGGCGGACGCCTGCAATTGGCGGCTCGTACTTTCGAATGAGACAGTGTCCGAGATCACGCCTGACCCCCGTTTCTGGACGCCAGTCTGGCGAGGTCACCGCCCCGCGGACGCCCACGAGCGGTTTGTGCTGTTCCGCAGACGGCCGCAGTGACGAACGCCGCCAAGCATGCCGGGCGATCCGTCGAG